>CAZEDP010000103.1:0-5565 GCA_964511035.1 uncultured Gammaproteobacteria bacterium | reverse complement strand
AATTGAGAACCTGATTTTTCCAAAGAATCTATCTGTTTTTCTAAATCTTTGATTTCTTTCTTGAGTTCTCTTAATGAAGTTTTGCCGTCGTGATTTGCATCTGCCGAAAGAAGTTCCTTAAGCAGTGCGGCTGTATTTAGTGCCGTAGGGTCCTGTGCCGCTTCTTCGGAATTCTGAGCTGCGCTGTTATTTGCTGCTTCTGTACCGGAAGAACATGGAGTTTGTGTTGCGCTGTTGCTCTGATTTATTGAATTACCGTCCGAAGTATTTGCGGAAGATGCCTGTGAAGCATCTGAAGGTGTATTAGCCGCGCCTATTTGAGATAAAAGGCTTTCAATCATCTTTACAAGTTCTTCGAATGCAGCCGGATCATTTGCATTTGCATTTGCATTATTTGCTGTATTAGCATTATTTGCTGTATTAGCAGTATTTGACTGAGTTGTTGTCGGTGTTGCTGCTGCTGTTGAAGCGTTGTTTGCAGATGTTGTGTTGTCCTGAGCCTGCTGAGATTGAAGCAAATTCATCAGAAGCATTATTAACTGGTATAAAAGCTGTTCCATTGAACTTGAGTTAGCTTGGGCGGCATTTTGATTTGCGCCGTATTTTGTTTGTTGATTATACACCGGAGCATTTTGAGGTGTATAAGGTACATAATTAGGCATTGATGTTGCAGTCTGAGGCAATACTGACTGAGCAGGAGCCGCCGCGTAATTAGCCTGGCTGACTGCCTGAGGCTGTGCGTAAGTCGCTGCCGGTGCGTAGTATGCTTGTTGTGTTGGTTGCTGTGCTAAAGGACTGCTGTATGCATAATTAGATTGACTGATTTGTCCTAATTGAGGAGCTGCAGGAGCCGAATATGCCAAATTACTTTGAGCAATTGTTGCAGGTGCCTGATAGCTGCTCTGCGGACTTTCATTTTGAGAAACGTAGTTAATATTAATAACATTGTTTGAACAGTTATTAAATACTATACCCTTGTCCACCATAATGTTGGATTGGGAAAGGCTCCCTCTGGTTCCGTCAAAAACACTTGAATTGGATTGATAAACAGCCGGCATATCGCAGTCATAATCTTCTGAGCAAAAACAGCTTACTGCATCGTACGAAGAAGATGCAACCGCATTTGATATAGCCGATAGAGTTCTTTGTTCAGCATCGTGAACAACCTGTGAAATATATGCAGATAAATTATCTAACATAATGTATCTCCTTAGTATATAATGTTTTCTTTCATATATATATTAAGTATATACTAAGTAAATAATTGCTAATTCTGAAACTTTATATTACAAATTTGTTACAAAAATGTTTAAAATGCTTCCTGCACAGTTTCAACAAGTCCTCTTATATCAGCAAACTCATTCTCTATGGACTCTCTGACTCCGCGTAATTTTCCAAAGTCTTCACAGGCTCTGAACAGATTTCTCAATGGATTACTCAATAAACCGCCTGAGAAACGAATTCCACTTTGAACATTTTCCGAAATATCCAAAATCTCTTTTATTTTTAATTGTGCTTTTGTCGGATGATCGTGAGCAGGTTTGGCACTTACGCCATTTTTAATATATTTTTGTCTGTTAATAGGGAATTGTTCCTTGAAGACCAAAAATTTTGATTGAAGTATATTTCCTTGGTTTGAGGAAGTTAGTTGCATTGTAATGTTATTATTAATTGGTTCATAAATTAGTTTTAAATCAATTAAATCGTCTCCGGACTCAAATTTTAGCGTTACAGCTTTCAGTTCTTCTTTCTTTCTAATAACAGGCGAATTCCCTTTTATAAGACTCTTTGGACTATAGGACTTTAATTCTCTTTTTGTGAATAATCCTTTTTCGAAAATAACATCTTTCAAAAAGTACCTTTTGTCACCAATATTTAAAGAGAGATTTTTAGTGAAAGACATTTCAAATTTCGCGTCTGGAGATAATTTGCCGTTTAATAATGCTTTCTTTAATTTATTATTGACAATACGGTTCAATTTGTTTGTATCTGAAATTGTTAAGCTTGCATCTGATATTATACCTGCTATATATTCACCGAAATTTTTCGAAGCCCCGGGATGCACGCTTTTAATTGCTGCAATAATATCTGTAATTTTTGGGGCTTTGGCAATTTCTGCTAATAATTTATCTCCATCTGACAGAACAACAGCAGGAACCTTCCCAAAACTAACACTATCCTTATTTACAGTTACAAGATGAGTTTTGCCTTGTCTATTATTTATATTCTCTGAAACAAAATTATTTCGGGTAAAAACCTTACATTCAACATTTCTAATTTGCATTTTAAATTCCCTTACTATTTCCCTGACAAATAGTACAACGTTCAAACAAAATAAAAATTGCCATTTTAAACTATTATTTTAAAGAATTGTAAACTTATAAAATAAAAACCCTGTTATACATAACAGGGAAGAAGAGATCATGAGGCAAATTTTATAAAACTAAACTCATTTATTCAAAACAAAAATTTTAAAGCTATAACCGTATGACCTCTAAACTCTCTATAATAAGTCTGTTTCTCTAACATCAAATGTTACTATAATAATATTCCGTAAATGAAAATTTAATATTACCCTAGAGAACTAGAAAGCATTAGTCTTGAGAATAATTTTTTCCGAAAATGCCGATAGATTGTCATTCTTACACTAGTTATCATTTCGATTATATATCGTTTTATATACAGCAATTCAGGTACTTGTTTGCGCAAAACAAACTGCAAAAAATTCTCGCAGTTTCTGCAAAATCCATATTTTTCCATAAATTAAATTTTTATCAAGTTTTTCAATTCTGTTCAGGTTTTCTGACATAATGACAGATGCCGAATAAAGAGATGAAGCTGCCCATGTTAAAGGAGTATGGATTCCCGGCATATAGACAAGATTTGTTTTGCCCTTGTTATCAACGGCGGTAACTGCCTGAAATGCTTCAGGCGCCGCAAATGATGGGCTTTCCTTGCCGTTTGATTTTGTTTTGTTTACATCTGTCAGCCTTGCATAAGACCTGTTAATATATTCGG
The DNA here is from genome assembly GCA_964511035.1 of uncultured Gammaproteobacteria bacterium. Taxonomy (GTDB): domain Bacteria; phylum Cyanobacteriota; class Vampirovibrionia; order Gastranaerophilales; family CAZEDP01; genus CAZEDP01. Next base: position 2,547 of record CAZEDP010000103.1, on the reverse strand, counting down.
CTTCCTTGTTATAGAGTTCCCTGATTAGTTTCTTTTCTTCATCAGTAGGTTGTCTTTTTGAAGTTTCAATAATATCGAGAAGTTTTGAAAGCTGCATGCCGTAGCCTTCCGCCATAGCGGATACCATAAACCACTGGGCTTCCTGACCGGGTTTAATAAATTTTGACCTTGCGACAAATTTGTTCAAGTCACTGACGTCTTTTGCATCAATCTTTTTGAGAGGCTTTTTGGGTTTATTAAGAGCCAATCCCCAGTTCGGGTGCAGATAGCTGTCAGGACAGACGACAGATTTGCCTCTGCTGTTTTTTACCTTAACGGGTTCGTATCTGATTATTCCGTTTTCTCGGACCAGACTTTCTTCAAGCATTGAAAGAATTTCGGCATGCTTATTAATGTCTTTTATCGGGTCGTCATCAAGTTTAACGCTTGATGCCGTAATAAATGCAAGGGAAGAATCCTTGTCGCGTATGCCGGGAGCTTCTGCCAGATAATTTTTTCTTACTCTGTCTTCACCTTTTTTAATCAGTTCATTAACTTCCGACGGTTTGTCGAAAAATGCCTTATTTTCTATTTCAAGTGATTTAAGATATTCTTTTTCGTGTTTTCTTAATTTTTCTCTTATTATTTGAATGTCTTGATTATTGTCCAGAGATTTGTCAAAAAGAAGGGTGTTCAAACTCTCATACGCGCTTCTGACCGCTTCCGTATCCCACGTCAAACCGTTATGGAAGGGGATTTCTTCCCAGTTGCCGCTGGTACACGCCGTGGGATAATCAATGGCTTTAAAGAAATGCGCCAGAGATACAATCGTACTGATTGTATTTTCGTCTATTTCATCAGACTTAAGCCCCATTCTTTAGTCGTTCCGGTCTTATCAGCGGCAAGTCCGTCAAGTATATTGTCGCAAAGGGCTTTTAATGCCAGACCGTGAGATTCCATTCTTTCATTGTTAAACCATTCATCGTCGCGTACAAATTCGTTATTCTCGATGTTGAAAACGTGTGCCACGCCTACGACAACATCCGGTGTTTTATTATAAACTTCGGGGCTGAGGATTATGCTTTGTATTGAAACCCTCTCAATCGGCTGATTATAGAATTCAGCCAATTTTTGAAGAGCTTTTTTCCACATACGGGGAGCTTGTTCTTTTTCAATAACGCCGCTTCTAACTGTATCTGTCACCCAACACCTGTTCATATCGGGGCTTTCTTCTTTTTTTGAGCCGTTTGTTTTAGCAAAGCCGGTTGCTTCATCAATTTTCAGCTTAAATGTACCTTTTTCCCTGCATAAGTTGAAAAGTTTTTCAAACTGTTCTTTGTTATAGGAGGGCTTAAGATTAGAGTAAACTTCTTCGTTATGAACGGAGATAATTTTCCCTCCGCCGAGGTCAAATTGTTTGGGGTTATAGTTTGACGCTTCGATGACGGCCTTTAATGAATCTCTCAAAGATACAAGGTTTTCTCTTTTTATGTTTTCAAGGCTGACTTCTCTATGCTTGTTCTTTCTGTCGGGATAAATCAAATTATCCACTGTTAAATAAACCTCAGAAATAGTTTCTTCGATTTCCTTTCGGCTTTTATGGTCCTGCGGGTAAGAATCTGCAGCTAAAATTTCTTCGATTTGGGAATAACTCTCATTTAGTTTTCTTAAAGTGTCATTATTTTTGTGAAAGATTATTCCCGAAATATTTGACATCGACAGCCAAGAAAGCTGTTCGAGCAGTCCGAAGCTGACTTCTTTATGAACATGATAATTAGCTGAAGTCTTCACATCGCTTTGTTCCGTCATTGCGAGCGACCAACGGGAGCGCGGCAATCCAAAATACAAAGATTTTTGGATTGCTTCGTCACTTCGTTCATGGCAATGACAGTTAGGCTTTGATTGCATTTGGAAATTGGTATTTTTCGCAGCCTTATCACTTACAGGATTTACTGTTTGAGCCTGATTTTTACCGTATATTGTTTGCAGTGTGATGTTCATAGTTACCAGAGTATCAAAAACTTAAATAATACGAAACTACAAGGGTACTCACCCTCATTCATTATAAAAACCCTGAATTTAAAAGTTTGCTAGTGAAACGGGTAAAGATTTACATATTTTTACATAAGATATTTGTTTAATATTTTTAAATGAAATTTTTTATCTGATAGACTTTGCAGCCTTTGATAGAAGAGCATTTTCATTTATGAATTTCAATATCTCACGTATCTGCCAGTCTAGAGTTTCAGGATTTTTGCTAAAGCCTTCAAATATTTCCCACGCAAAATCTGCTGTTACTTTTTTGTCGTGAAGTGCAATGCTCCAGATTTGCTTCAATTTGTCCGAAGGTATTTTAAAGATTCCGATTGTCAAGGCAGACGCTTTATTCTTTATTCCGTCAGCATATTCGCCGAAAAATTCAATGTTTCCGTAAACGATATTACCGGCGGCAGTTCTGTCATTATTTAAATATATAGCTCCCTGCGAAGCTCCGTCAGGAACATATAATGTAACATCGTTGGCTTTGGGGTTAGTTACAATAAATGCTTTTATTTTTAAAACATTATA
>CAZEDP010000102.1:0-5575 GCA_964511035.1 uncultured Gammaproteobacteria bacterium | reverse complement strand
CAAAATTCCTCAAGATGCTTATAAACACTACAAACCACCAAATCCCGCCAAAACACAAAAGGTTGCAAAAAGGTTGCAAATAGGTTGCAAAAAACACTAAAAAATTTGCATAAAATTACAGAATTATCTGTCAACAGTTTTTGACATAGTTATAATTTTGCTCAGATAGATCCAGATCAAAAAACCGGACAGTGCTCCCAGAACATCAGCTGTAAAATCAAGAAAGTCACATGATCTGCCGGGTACAAAATACTGATGAATTTCGTCCGCCGCGCTTAAAAGACCCGTTGTACCCAAAAATAACAGCAGTTTGTTTTTATAGTCAGCTCTGCAGATATTTAACGCATATGCCAGCAAAAAACCCAGTATAAAGTACTCGACAATATGAGCAGTCTTATCAAAACCGCTTATATTAAGAGCAAGAGGGCGCGAGGACAGAAACCATATTAATGAATAATAAAGCCCTGCCGGCAAATACCGCAAAAAAGTCCTAAATTTTATCAATATTTTTTAAAGCCCGTTTCTTGAGAGAGAACAATATTCCTAACTCTTAATCTGTCAATGTTTATTTTTCCGGCAGCTGTATTCATTTCCAGATATCTTTCTGTAAGAAACATAACTTCGCCGGTAAGCATTTTCCTTTTAAAGAATCCTATTTCAACCATATCTCTTGCTTCACCGCTTGAAACGGAGCGGACGAATTTTTCTCTTCCGTTGGTTGTTTTTATTTCAACCATTCCTTTAACAATGTGAACGATTTTACCGTGAATGGCAGGCTGATTTGGAAGGACCAGCGTATCCGCAAATGCAAAATTCGAAATTGATATGCTAATCATCGTAAAAACACAAACTGCAAATAATTTGGAAAGTTTAAACATAATTAATTACCTATAAATTTTAGCTGTTATTATTTTATATTCTTATCCGCAAAATTAGAAGCAGTTTATATAATAGGTAAGGCAAAATTCTTTTTCCCGCTCATTTCAATTGTTAGGATAAATTGTTAAGAGTTTTTTACATAAGAAGCTATTTATTTATCTCTGAAAACCTTGCAGACAGGAACTTTCTAATAGATTTAAACCATACGGTTGATGAAACTGACTTCAAATTAAATAAAAATGATTATAAGTGTTTAAGGTGAAAGGGGTTTCAATGAACGATTTTTACGGCAATTCATTTTCTAATGTCAAAAGGCAAAAACATGCTTTACTGGAACTGTGGGAAAATCAGCACCCTGTAATGTACTGGTGGTTTGGACTTACTTCACTCAGCCTTTGTTCACTGTACATTATTTTATTCACAAAATTTTAGAAAAAATAATTTTAAGAAAGCTCTTCAAGAATTTCGTCAGAAATATCAAAATTCGCCCAGACGTTCTGTACGTCATCGTGGCTCTCGATAGCGTCAAGAAGGCGTAAAAGATATTTTGCGGTATCTTTGTCTTCAACGGCAACAGTATTTTGCGGAATTCTTGTGACTTCGACATTTTTCAAAACATAACCGCTTTTTTCTACCGCTTCTGCGACAGACTGAAGATTATCAGGGGAAGTCATAATTTTATATTCGTCTTCTTCTTCGGAAAAATCATCAGCGCCCGCATTAATCGCATCTTCAAAAAGTTTGTCGGAATCAACGCCGTTTTTAGCTGTTGATATTACGCCGAATTCTTTAAAAATCCATCCGACGCAACCTGTTTCACCGAGGTTTCCGTTATTTTTATTAAAATAACTCCTTATGTCGCCTGCTGTTCTGTTTCTATTGTCAGTCACCGCTTCTATTAAAACGGCAACACCTCCGGGAGCATAACCTTCATAGATAATATCTTCAAAGTTTCCGCTGTCTGCAGAACCTGCAGCTTTGTCCAATAATCTTTTTATATTGTCATTCGGAAGCCCTATAGTTTTAGCTTTATCAATCGCGCTTCTTAATCTGAAATTCGCCTCGGGATTTGTGCCGCCGATTTTCGCTGCAACGAGAATTTCTCTTGAATATCTGGCAAATGATGCGCCTTTTTGTGCATCAACTTTTGCTTTTTTTCTTTTAATTGTTGCCCACTTGGAATGACCTGACATAAAAATCTCCCTCTTAATCAATTATTTTTTTAAATTATAACAAAAACGTGTTTTATCAGTCTAAACGATTACACAAAATAAAACCGAACTTAATTGTAAAGAATTATTAATTTAAATAAATATTATATACTATGGTAATAATCCAATAAGTATGGATATTTCAGCTATTATAGCGAAAAACACTGCATAGAATTACGTTACTCCTAAGCAATTTTATGAACTTGTTTTTTTTTATATATATAAGATAAGAGAGGTAGATATACATATAAATTTTTTTCAAGGAGGAGTACGATGGTTAATCCTTTATTTCAACCGTTATTCCAACAGGGTTATCATATAGCTATTGGTTCATGCAGATATTCAGACCCTTACGCAATAAACAGTCCTCAGAATGTAGCAGACGTTCAAAGCCTAATGGATCCGAGCTATGGTTATCAATCACAAGGCTCAAGCAGCGAATATCAATCCGCATCAAGCGGAAGTCGCGGCGGAAGTTATGACAGCGGATATCAGGACAGCGGTTCGTATGATTTTTACGCAAACACCGGTGCAAAAGGCTCGGCAAGCGGAACAAGTGTTTTCAATTCGTTCCTGGATGAAGCAATAACCGGAGGTTCAGGTTCTGATATGAGAACTACTTCATACTTTTTGGGACTGACCGGCAGACAAATGGACAGCTGGGGAATAAAAAATAATGTAGGACCAAATGATAGAATTGAATTAGGCAATATAATTGCAGGACGCGGAGAATACAGCGATACTGGCAGAGCGCAAAGCGCATATCAGTTAGGCGGCGGGTTAAGAGAAGGAATGACATTTGAAGAGCAATTACAGGCAATGAAAGCCGAAATGACATCCCTTAGAGAATCGAACGCTAAATTAACTGAAACTAATAATAATCTTCAAACCAGAGATAATGTAGAAAGCGCCATTCAAGATTTATTAGCTAAAGGTCTTAAAGAAGGTCTTAACGAGGATCAAATAGCAAAAGAACTGGGCTACGGAAATAAAGCAGGGTTAGATAAAGCGGTTAAAGACAATCCGCAGGAAGTAGCCGATAAACTAACAGAAAATGCCGGTAAGTTAGGCTCAAACGCAAATGAGATACTTGCCAATAACGGAGTTAAAGCCAGCGAAGAATCTCAGCAATCTGCTCAAGCAGGAAAATCCACACAAGAAGAAACTGATAAAATTCCTGAAGAAGCTGCAAATCAACAGCCAGCGTCCCCTGGTGGTACAGAAAATCAGGGAGATGTTCCAGCACCTCCTTCCACAGAAGTCGGCGGCGGAGGTACACCGAACACAGGCGGTGAAGGTGGCAACGACGGCGGTAGCGGCGGCAGTACTCAAGCATAAAAGATTTTAATATAACGGGATAGGTAAAGGTTTACTCATACTTGAATTTTAAGAGAGGACTAGAGTCCTCTCTTCTTTGTCTAAAGTAATTATATTAGTTTTCAAGAGCATCAATACAAGCTGAACACAGACCCGAGTGTTCGGAATTTTCTCCTACACTTGTCGAGAATTTCCAACATCTTTCGCATTTGTCGCCGGAGGACATAGTTACATAGATTACATAACCGTTTTCTTCATACTCATTAAGAATTTCCTCGGGTCTGCTGCCATTTTCAAGAACATTAGCCTGAGAAACGATAAATACCGAAGAAAGTTCATTTTCCATGTTTTTCAACAGTGAAAACATTTCCGGATTATTAGCCGTGCTTATGAAAACTGCCGCTTCAAGTGAACTGCCGATTTTCTTGTCGGCTCTGACCGGCTCAACCGCTTTAGTTATAATTTCTCTAAGTTCCAGTATTTTTATCCATTTTTCATTAATCTGTTCATTTAAAAATTCAGGCTTAACTCTGGGCCATGCCGAAAGCAGAATGCTTTCAACTCCGGATTTCTGAGCTTCGGGAACGAATTCCCAAATATCTTCCGCAAGGTGAGGTGTTACCGGAACAAGCAGTTTAGTTAAAACAATCAAAATTTCATACATAACTGTTTGGCAGGATTTTCTGGATAAAGAATTTTTACCTGCGGTATAAAGTCTGTCTTTGGAAATGTCGAGATAAACCGAACTCAGGTCAACCGAGCAGTAATTCTGCATAATTTGATAATATCTGTAAAACTCATAACTGTCGAAAGCGAAAGTTACATTTTCAATGAGTTTTTGAAGGTTATGAAGAGCATATTTATCGATTTCGGTTAATATTAAATATTCTACATAGTCTGTTTCGGGATTGAAGTCATAAAGGTTTCCAAGCAAAAATCTGCAAGTATTCCTGATTTTTTTGTAAACTTCAACCAACTGCTGAATAATATTTTCACCAATTCTAACGTCATTTGTGTAATCAACGCTTGCTGTCCAAAGTCTCAAAACATCCGAACCGTATTTTGATACGATGCTTTGCGGATCAACAACATTGCCGACACTTTTGCTCATTTTTCTGCCTGCACTGTCAAGTACAAAACCGTGAGTAAGAACCGATTTATACGGTGCAATCCCGTTAATAGCCACGCTTGTTAAAAGTGATGACTGGAACCAGCCTCTGTGTTGGTCAGAGCCTTCAAGATATAGCTCGACCGGACTTCCGCCCAATTCATCGTTTCTTGCGTCAACAACCGCTCTGTGAGTTATACCGCTGTCGAACCATACGTCCATAATATCTGTTTCTTTACGGAAATCGCTTCCCATACAGTCAGAGCATTTGAACCCTCTCGGCAAAATTTCTTCCGCCGAATATTTAACCCACGCATCTGAGGATTCCTTCCTGAATAATTCAGCTACGCTGTTAATGCTTTCTTCGTTAATGATGGCTTTCCCGCATTCTTCACAATAAAAGACAGGTATAGGAACACCCCATGCCCTTTGCCTGCTTATACACCAGTCAGAGCGGGATTCAACCATGTTAAAAATTCTCTGATAGTTATTGGCAGGTATCCATTTAACATCGTTAATCGCTTTTAAAGCAGTATCTCTGAATGCTTCGACATTGATGAACCACTGTTCCGTTGCTCTGTATATTACGGGACTCTTGCATCTCCAGCAATGAGGATAGCTGTGGAGTATTTCGCCTGATGATACAAGGGCGTTTCTATCTTTAAGTTCTTCAACAATAAGGTCGTTAGCTTTGTTATATCTAAGCCCCTGAAATTTGCCTGCATCTTCATTAAAGATTCCTTTGTCCGTCAAAGGCGACAATACACCAAGTCTGTATTTGTTGCCGACTTCGTAATCTTCAAGCCCGTGCCCGGGAGCTGTATGAACTGCCCCTGTTCCGGTATCTACCGTTACATGGTCACCGAGTATAATTAGGCTGTTTCTGTCATAAAAAGGATGTCTGGCATTTATGTGTTCGAGTTTTTCACCTTGAGCAGTTCCAAGAACTTCATAAGAGGCTTCATCCCAGCCGACTTCTTTTGCAAAATTCTCCAGCAATGCAGAGGCTACAATCAAAACCTCATTGGTATCAGTTCTTTTTACAAAGGAGTATTCAAGT
>CAZEDP010000101.1:0-5608 GCA_964511035.1 uncultured Gammaproteobacteria bacterium | reverse complement strand
ACTGCATAGAACCTGCGTCAGGGTCGTTGCTCTGCACATATGATGTACTGCCGGCTGATCCGTCGCCTACGATTATGTTATGTGCTGCGGGGTTGCCTGTTCCGAATTCTCCGACAAGTATGCTGCCGAAATTCGTTGTGTTTGCAGCTAGATTGATAACATTTGCCGAAGGTATTGTTACGGTATATGTTTCACTGTCGGAAATATCCGCAAAAGATTTAGAAGGAGCAAATGCAATAACAGCAAATAATGCCATTAAAACTGCAAGTTTTTTCTTGTTCATGATTGTCTCCTTAAAGACTTACTAATTAGTTTTGTCTTTAAATTTTGTACACTAAGTTCATTTTGTTTGAAAAATCCTTTCTTCCTTTCTTTCAACTCCTTTCATTAACTTCATTTTGTAAAATATTTATTACCAATTCATTTAAAAACAAAGGTTTTGAATTAATACTATATTTTTATGCAAATGAAAAAATCATATATATGTAGTATTAGCATCCCGAAATTTTCTTTAACGTCACGCCAAGGCGTTAAAGATTAACAATAGCTAATTTGGATGCGTGACGTTAAAGGCAAATAGGACGCACTCTTTGAGTAGGCTGAAGCTGTCGGGTGACTTAACTCTCGAGGCTCAAATTCATCAACTCTTAAAAAAATATCTACGAACAGCGCCGTAAATACGAAACGTAATAAATTAACCCCTCTGTTTAAGCGTGAAATATCCCAAGTTGCAGTGTTGTATGTGGCGGAACAAATACATTAGATTGGACGTGAACAAATAAATACACCATGTAAATATTGCATAATACACAAATACAATAAATAATTTAAGGATAATAAAAACACATATCTATGTACTATTTTTTTAAAATCTTTACTCTGCTTATATTCTGCTCTTTTATTGCAGGAGTTTTGCCTTGTTATTCTGCTGCAAAAATACAGAATTTAAGTTGTTCAAGCACATCAGCTTCCCCTAATTGGCCCCGTAATGTTTTTGTTGCGACTTGTTCCGCTAATATAACCGGAGTTGCAAAAAATGATTCTTTAAGTTTGGGAATATACACATCGAACTATAATACGACAAAAGTATCGGGAAACGGTCCAACTATTGATTTTCGACAACCTGAGAGTCCTGTTTACAGATTTCGGGTAAGAGGACCTCTTCAAGGTGGCTCTCCAGTCAATATAACCACTCTTGCAACTAAAACGACAGTTACAATGGTCGCTAACAATATTACAAGTAACGCAAATATTAATTTTGATATTTTGTACACCTCATACGAAGCTGATTTCGGTGGAACGCAGTACAGTCAGCCTTTTAATGTCGGCTTGTATTCAACGGGAAGTTTGCCTATCAACATAAAAAACAGCAGTTTATCTTTTATTATTGAGAATAAAAGCTATATCACAGTCAGCGGACCGTTAAACGTACAAATGACGCCTGACAAAGTCTTTACTTTCAATAATATATTTGTATCCAATCCTGTAACTGTAACAATCAAGACAAACAATATTTGGAAATTACAGGCGAACCTCCTGAATGACTTGATATCAGAGGGGAATATCATTCCGGTAGGTTCTAATTACTTTCAGATAAGCGGAACCGGATTTACGAATTTATCGGCAACACCGGTACAGTTTGTCCTTACAAATACCTTTTATGATGCGGCACAATCATCAACGGGTGTATATCGAACAGGAACGACTGATAATATTAACCTGAACCCCTTGAATCTGATATTAAAGTATTCTTTTAAAAACACGGCGCTTTTTAAAAGCGGAATATACACTGCTGATACAGTGTCCAATCTTGTGTCGCCCTATTAAATTTTTATCAGCCTCCGACAACGCTGAGTATGACGTCGAAGCCTATTATTTGCGGTGTAGCTGAAGGGTTTAGCGAACCTTCGTCCAGGTCCATTTTCATATTAAGTCCGGCAGTCTGGTTTTCAAACTTGATTCCCGATGAGGCAGGCACTTGCAGGGAACTTTCATCCTGAACGGTAAATGAAACCCCGTCTCCCGAGCCGAGTTTCGGATAAGAATTCTGTGCAATATCCGTTAAATTTATGACGACAGATGTATTCCCCTGTCCGGTTATGATAAGTTTCGCACAGTTTTCATTTGCTTCAATTCGGGCGGAAGAATTACCGTTGCCGATGAAACTCATCTTATACTGTTTTGATTCGGCTGATTCCGGGCAGTTGGTTTTTACGTATGAAGTATTTGTAGTGCCGTCTCCGACTGTTATGACGTGTTTTGAAGTGTCGTTGGTTCCGAATTCGCTTACCAACAGCTCTCCAAAATCATGTATTTGCGAATTTAATTCAATAACGATTGTTTCAGGTATAGTTACCGTGAAAGTTTCACTTGAAGAAACCTCGGCAGCGCAAGGCATCTGCATACATGCAAGCATTATTGGGCATATAATTAATAAACCGATGCCGGATTTCATTGTTTGGTTTCCCCCGGTCCACTCAGAAAATAGCTTAATAATTTTTTGGAAACTTGATTTGTCAGTTGAGGATAATTGGCTGTTTTTGTCATGTGTTAAATTAATATTCTTAAAGTAACACAAAAACGAATTTAAATAATAAGAAAATTTGTAAAAAATTTAGCTATACACACAATATATAAAGTATTATATTTGTATATATAAAGTAATGACACTATACTAAAGTTGCATTTGAATAATACCAAAGTATCAATTCAGGGATTGTAATTCCCAAATACTTTATAAATCTTTAAAAGTCTTTTATTTATTGAATTTTGATTTTACGAAAACTTTAAAAATATTTTTATATATTTATAAGAAAATTAAAATTTTTTTTGATAAAATATTATATGAAGATGCGGAAAAATTACATTTTTCTCGCATCTTACATGATCTAGTGTCGAGGCAAAACCGACGGCTCATCGCCGCCGCTATTGACTCTCACATGAATGAGTTATCAAATGAAAACTCATCGTTTCCTTTTGTATAACTCCCGTTTCACAACCTTTCTAAGGTCGGGTTTGAAAAATTCGATTTTTACAAAAAATCAGAATTTTTCCGTACCCTCTATATAATTTTCTCCATATTTCTTTTAAAAAAATGGGTTTAGTTTAAAAATATGTTTGAAAAATTTATAAAACTTATTTTGGTTGGTAAAGATGAAGCTAAATCAAGTATTTTCGAGCCTTCGGAAAGTTGTACCCAATTACTGTCGATAATTGCTTCTATCAGAAGTTCTCTTGATATTGACGAGACGTTTCGTATAATTATTGACGAAATTCTGAAAATTCTTGACGTGCCGTCTGTTTCAATCAGCGAATACACGGATAAAAACACCAGCAGTTCTTTTAAGATAAGGGCATGGAGATCAGAAAGACCTATGCCCGAACCCTGCGAGTTAGATCATGCGGGTCCTCAGTATATAGCCGAGAATTTGTTCAAAAACGGAAAAATTTTTCTTGAGAGTGATATAGAAAGTTCCGACTACCCGGAATGTGTTAAAAATAATTTCAGAGTTATCGGAGTAAAGGCGTGTGTTTGTGTTCCTGTTAAAAAAGGTTCTGATATATGGGGATTTATTTCTGTTTCGGACTATAAGCAGAGGAATTGGGAAAAGTTTGAAGTGGCATTTCTTGAAGCGATAGCAGATCAGATATACGAAGCGGTTAAACAGGCGCAAATGTACAGTGATTTAAAAGAGCAGAAGAATAAAGAATCAGCATTAAAAAAAATCACTGAAATAATTACAAAATCGATAGATACAGAACATTTTTTATATGAAGTTTGCCGTGAAATAGCGGAACTTTTTTGTGTTCAAAGGGTTTCCATCGGAGATTATACAGGCAAATTCAAAGAAAAGGAAACTCTTCTGGCTGAATACCGCTCCGACGATAAAATAAGCAGCATTGGATCTAATTTACAAATCAAGGAAATTACCCGCTCATTCTGGTGCAAATATGTTATTGAACGGGGCGAAATAAGCAGCATTGAATCTAATTTACAAATCAAGGAAATTACCCGCTCATTCTGGTGCAAATATGTTATTGAACGGGGCGAAATAAGCAGCATTGATAATTTTGAAGATGCGGACATTCCTGATGACATCAAAAAAATATATACAGAAATGGGCGTAAAATCATTTATCGGCGTACCTCTTAAAGAGCACGATAAAAGCTGGGGCGGGTTATTTTTGTCCGATTACAAATCTGTCAGACACTGGAGCGACGCTGATAAGGAGCTTCTTGATGCAATCAGCGAACAGGTTTACATGGCAGTAAGGCAGGTTGAACTGTTTGATAAAACCAAAAAACAGGCAGAAGGAGAAAAGCTGCTGCGTAGAATTACGGACACGATAAGGTCATCGCTTGATATAGAAGACGTAAAAAACGAGATAGTAAGAGAAATAGGCAAAACATTCAAGACAGACAGATGTTTTATAAGGCTTTACGATGAAAACGGCAGTTTATTGCCTGTTGACATTGAGTATCTGGGACATAAAAATGCAAAAAGCATGAGAGGTGGGCTTTTTACTAAATATTTAGATGAATATTTCAAAAAAATATATTTTATGAATAGGATCATTTCTGCGTTTGATAAAGAAGTATTCTCCGGTGATAATTTAGTTAATAATGATTTAAAAGAACTTTTTGATACTTATAACATAAAGGCAAGCTATGGAATTCCAATTTTTCACAGCGACAAGCCTCTGGGCTCGATAGTTTTACAGTGGTCGGACAAGGTCATGCTCAGCGGTGAAGAGTTGGATTTATTAAGACATATTGCTCATCAGGCAGCAATTACCATAAAGCAGTCCGAATTGTATATGAAAGCCACTCAGGCAAACAAATTAAAAAGTGATTTTATTGCCGCAATGTCTCATGAGTTCAGAACGCCGCTGAATGCAATTATTGGTTTTTCCGAGATGCTTTTGACCGATGATTACGGCAAGCGCAGTGAAAAGCAGTCCAAATTTCTTAATAATATTGCATTAAGCGGAAAGAACTTATTAAATCTCGTTAATGAAATTCTCGATATTTCAAAAATCGAATCTGGTAATGTCGAGCTTAATATAGAAAAATTAGATTCGGGTATGATAATTCGAGAGTCCGTGGGAGCTCTGAAATGCCTGGCGGAACAGAAGAGCATAAAACTGGAATTAGATTTAGACGACATATATGTTTTTGCGGACAGCGGCAAATTCAAGCAAATACTGAACAATCTTTTAAGCAATGCTGTTAAATTCACACCTGACGGGGGTAAGATAAAAATTTCCTCGAAGCTTGAGAAAACTATATTGAGGATAGCGGTTGAAGATTCGGGCATCGGCATATCGGGTGATGATAAGGAAAATGTTTTTTCAGAATTCAAGCAGGCTTCCTTTTATCAGGGGCACAAAGAAGGCACCGGCTTGGGGCTCGCCCTTACGAAAAAACTTGTCGAGCTTCATAACGGTACGATAGATTTTGAATCTGAGGAAGGCAAAGGCAGCAAATTCTGGTTTCTGCTGCCAAAAGCCGTAAAGATGCCTTTAAACAAGCGTAAAAAATAAGCGGTGTATTAGAGAATAACGGCACCCTGCGTGTCTATATCGACAAGTTTAACCTCTGATTTAAT
>CAZEDP010000100.1:0-5749 GCA_964511035.1 uncultured Gammaproteobacteria bacterium | reverse complement strand
GTCAAAGGATACAGCGATTGCATCGGGTTTTACTTTTTTCAACAGGTCAAAAATCGCCTTAAAAAAGCCGTAAACCGCCCATGTCGGCTTGTTATCCGCAGTATGCATTTTTGTTCTTTCAAGAGCAAAATATGACCTGTAAGCCAGCGCGTGCCCGTCTATCAGTATTAAAGTTTTAGGTTCCATAAAAACCTTCGTTATATATGAATTAATAAATATTTTAACAAAATCAGATTTCGAAAGCTCTATGAGTTCAAAAAGTAATCATAAAAAACTTTACCCCAAATACTTATGGGCATAAATCTCTTTGTTCAATATAATTTTGAGTGTTTTATAAATCTCGGCTTCTTCCTGAGATTTTGAATTATATTGAATATCTTCAATTTCGCCGAAATCCCGCATTGTTTCGTAAATATTAATCATTAATGCGTCAGTATCGGTTTCGGGCGAATTGTTTTCAACAACTTTGACGGTTCTGACGAGTTCATCGTCGAGTACATCAACAATGGCGGTATCAAGACCGCATCCCATAGCCATAACGAGATAAACTCTGTTTATAAGTCCTCTCATTTCCTTGGGGCTTCCGTTGGAAACATTTGAAAGCCCTATGGTTGTCAGAACAGGAGGGTCAAAAGACTCTTTGAACATTCTGATTGCATTGAGGCTTTCGAGGGCACAGGACTGACTTACACTGACCGGAAGGACGAGAGGGTCAATCAGGATTTTTGAATTCTCTATACCCTGCGAAGAGGCTTCTTCTACGATTGAAAAAGCAATTTCGACACGTTCGTCGGCAGTTTTCGGGATACCCGTACCGCCCGTCATTGTTAGTGCTATAAATGAGCAGTTATGTTCGCAGGCAAGCTCGGTTACGGTTTTGAGCCTTTCCTCGTCGGCGTTTGTACTGTTTATAATGCACTCATTTGCGTTGGTAACAGCTTTCAAGGCTTTTCCGGTCTCTTTGTAGTTGGTTGTGTCGAAGGAAAACTTTATCGGCTTGTTTTCACAGGGTATCTGCGAAACGGCAGAAACAAGCCATTCCATGGTTCCTTCCCAGCCGCGGCGGGCAGGACCGATGTTTAAATCCAGCCAGTATGCTCCGCTTTTAAGCTGCGAAAGGGCAAGATTTTGAATAAATTCCGCATCGCGGTTTTCAACGGCTTCTCTGGTTTTTTTGGAGATTATATGGATATTTTCGCCTATTAAACGCATTTTCACCTCATATTAGCAGTTCTGTCTTTTATAAAGCTCTAAAGTGTTTGCAAGTAAAACCGCAATCGTCATAACGCCAACTCCGCCCGGCACAGGGGTTATATAGGAAACCTTAGACTCAACACTGTCAAAGTCAACGTCGCCCTTGACTTTACCTTCAGGAGTACGGTTGATGCCCACGTCAATAACAACGGCGCCTTCTTTTACAAAATCACCCGTCACAAATCCCGTCCTCCCGACGGCGGCGACAAGAATATCAGCACTTTTAGCGATTTCCTTCAGATTTTCAGTTTTACTGTGGCATATTGTGACAGTCGCATTTCGATTTAACAGCAGACATGCAAGCGGTTTGCCGACAATGTTGGAACGCCCGATAATCACGGCGTGCTTTGATTCAATTGAAATATTATTATCTTCAAGAAGTTTTATTATTCCCAGCGGAGTGCAGGGAACCGCATACGGCTCAAGTCCTTGCAGCAGCATTCCGGCATTTATCGGATGAAAACCGTCCACGTCCTTTTGCGGAAGTATCTTTTCAAGTATTTCTTCCGTTTTAATTTTTTTGGGCAGAGGGAGCTGAACCAGAATGCCGTTAACTTTTTTGTCGGCGTTTAATTTCTCAATTTGGTTTTCAAGCTCCTGTTGGGAAATATTTTCGTCAAACTTCAAAATCCTTGATTCCATGCCTATTTCGGCGCAGGCTTTTTCTTTTTTTGAAACATAAATTTCGCTTGCAGGGTTGTTTCCCACCATTATTACGGCAAGACAGGGCTTGGACTTTAATTTTTTCACTTCCGAAGCCAGAGATTCTTTTAGTTTTTTAGCGGTTTTTTCACCTAAAATCAGCATTTCTCAGCCCTTTTATTAAATTTTCGGCAAATTCAGCCTGTAAACAAGCTCCCGAACTTTTTGATCTAACAGCGGTGATACTCTCGAAACGGCATTATTTTGCAAGGTTTCGTCAAACGGCAAAATACCGAGAATATCAATATCGTACTCATCGCATAAATTTGAAACTTCGATAGGCAGAGCAGAATTTTGAACCTTATTGAGGATTAAGCCTATTTGACCGGGAGCACAGTTCAAAAGAGAGGATTGTTTTATCTTGAATGACGTAAAAATACCGTCAGAGGTAGGGAGCGAGATTATGACAGCGGTATCAACAGGATATGCGGTCAAATTCCGAAGGTACTCAAGGTCAAATTCGCTGTCAAAAATAACGAAATCATAGCCCGAAAGCAGTTTTGCAAGCGCGGAATTTATTAATCCCCCGGCAAAACAGCTGCATTCTTTTGTTAAAAGAGGACCTGCCACTATTAAGTCAGTCTCTCCGTGGAGGCTGATGAGCGTTTCCTGAAGAGTCCAGTCGATATATTCCTGTTTTGTCATAACGTACGGCAGTTGAGTCTTGTATTTAAAGTCGCCTGTCCTGATATTCCATATTGTGTCATTGATATCAACGCCGAAACTTGTGGAAAGCTCTCCGGTCAAATCGCAATCAACCAGCAGTACAGACTTTTCAGGATATTCGCCGTTCAAGTAATTCAGCAGTGCTTTAGAAAAGGTTGTCTTTCCGCTTCCGCTCTTTCCGATTACGGCTATTGCTGTTGTCATGAGCCTCCTCAGTTATAGATGTGTTCTTTTACTGTTTTAACAAATGCTTCAACTTCTTGTAAATCTTTTAACATGTCTTGCTTATTTGGTTTCCAGCTAAACTGGTAATCACTTTTGGTTCTGTTTTCGTAGGCTTCTTTGTATATTCTGAACATGTTTTTATTAAAAATTTTATTTTCGTGAATGAATTTTTTATTAAACCATCCTAAAAGCTGACTGTGTTTAGACGTTATATAATCTTCACTATAGCCAAGCCCTACTACTGAATAAAAAACGGCGTAATATATTCTGTTTTGAGCAGCAGTAAGCAGATTGTTATCAATATTTAATTTTGCGCTTATAAGGGCTTCATCAGCCTTTTCGAAAGCATTTTTGATAAGAAGGTCTTTATGCTGCTTCATAGAAAATCCCGTTATTGACTACCTGATCGTAATAAAAAGGATTTTGTTCCAGTTCTTCCTTTGTCATAGGATGAAGGTCAATAAAAACATCATATTGGTATTCTAATTCTCCGACAATAGTCCATATTTTCATTCTTTTGTCTCTGTCAACTTTTTCAAATAAAACAACTATATCAATGTCACTGTCTTTACGGTAAGTGCCTTTAACTCTGGAACCGTAGAAATAGATACCCTTAAAGTCATCAAATTCTTTTTTGAATTGACTTTTTAGTTTTGCAACAATTTGTTTATCTTTATTGTCTATCATTACATCAAATTCTCAAAAAACAGCTTTCTAAAAATCTTTAGTTCAACTAATTATAAATGATTATAGATGATTATTAAAGGAGGGAAGCAAAAAAATCTGATTCTAGGAAACATCAGGTTTGAAAGTACTTCAGAGAGACTGCTATTTTCTGTTAAACCTCAAATAAAACCTTAATCCGATATTCAGAAGCAAACTATACAGATTAAGCAGGATTATAAACGCAAGAATCGTTCCCAAACCGTCAATGCATTTTAGATATGACAGTTTAAAAATTGCATAAATAAGACTAACGGCAAATGACAATAAAAAAGTAAACTGTCCTATTGAAAACAGCTTTTCTTTAAGGTCATCAACTTTGAAATACATCACTGTGCTGATAAACAAGCAAATAATAAATGCCGTAAACGCCTGCAAATCAAAATATAAACCGATCATAACATTAGCCTCAAGTTAAATTTTGACTGTATATTTTTGTTTTACAGCTTCTGCAACTTTAAAAGTCAGCTCCATAACTTTTTGAGCCTGTGCGGTGTTTAAACTGCCGGCTCCGCAGGAAGGTGTAATCAGACTTGAATTTATTATCAATTCCTGACTTATATTTTTGTCCGTCAGGAAAGATACGGCTTCTTGGAATTTTTTCAAAAGGCTGTCTGCTGTTGCGCTCTCAAGAGCATCGACATCGAGCGTTGGAACGATACCCCATGCAATATAACCGCCTTTCTCAAGGAAATTCTCTATTTCTTTTGAGTAAAGGGAAAGACTCTGTGCGAAGAAAAAAGCGTCAAAGTTCAAAATATCAACCTTGCTTCCCGTAATTATCGACCAGTCAGACTTGCCGCAGCAGTGAACACCCGTATAAATTTCTCTTTCTTTAAGTACAGACGAGATTTCGGCAATATCACCGATAATATCCTCTTTTTTAATTGTCAGAAAAGACGATGTTCCCCACTGTGAAATGCTCGGTTCGTCCATAAAAATAATAATTTTGCTTTTCGGCGAGGCTGATTTAAATTGCTCGGCAAGCCAAAGGGCTTTTAAGGTTAAGCCCTTAATTATAATATCTTTTAGGGTTTCATCATAGTAGGCGCATTTTTTATCTCTGTCCACAAGGGTTGTGGCATATGTAAACGGACCTATTATTTGACCTTTGATTACTTTCGGTTTTATTTCACTGATTTTTTTAAGGAAATACTCCATAGACGACATAAATTCGTTTGAAACAGCGTATTTTTCAAGCGGTTCGTTATTTCCTTCTTCAATAATCAAAGAATAATCGGAATAGAATTCTTCCAACTTCTCCCAAAAATCTTCTGTTTCGGTATCCATATACCAGCGTTTATCGTCTTTATCAAAAACAATTCCGGGTATTTTTTCGGAAAACTGCGCCGTCATATCTTCCATAGCGTTTACATTTGCCAACTGCGGAATTGGCGGGCAATCGGGAAGATAATCAAAAACGAGGTCTATTGCCTCTTTTGTATCTGTATGGGGCAGACTGCCGATAGCAGTTGCGATAAGCGAAAGTTCTTTATTTGTCATGCTGATTCCTTTAATTAAACAAAATCATGACATTATTATAATGTTTAATCTAAATGCTGAGAATAACATAAGGATAATTACGGCATAGATCCATCAGTAAGGGCTATGGCTGAACAACCCATGCTTGTTGTCCAAGCAGCAGAAGCAGTCTGGCAAGTTAATCCGTCAGAAGGACTGGTAATACCCATCGGATAAACTTCATAATTGTTATTTTCTCTTCTGATCCACAAACCAAGAAAATCTCTGCCATATGAATTCGGACCCGATTTGCCATTAATATCTATAAACATCCATCCGCAAATATTTGTAAGACTACCTGAAACACCTTCACAGACCGGAGTAACGCTCCCAATAGATATGCCGAACGATAAAGAAGTTCCGTCTGAAAGTACCGCAGTCGGATAGGGAGCTGCTGCCATAGAAATAGTTGAAGAGCTTTTGTAAAAGTAATATGGAGAAGCTAAAATTGTACTTGCAGCCCCTGTCTTGATATAAGTAAGCACTTTTGCATACTCATCTCTAAAAGTTGTGTCAGAAGTAAAATCTATACTTTCCCATTGATTTGCAGATAAATAATTAGTTGCCTGCTGTATATCAGAAAAAGTTTTTTTCCATTTAACCCTCAATTGTTGATCATCTGTTTTTTGTAGGAGCTGAGGAACAGTCAGCGCAGCCA
>CAZEDP010000099.1:0-5762 GCA_964511035.1 uncultured Gammaproteobacteria bacterium | reverse complement strand
CGCCTGTTTCATTGAAAATTTTGTGTGGTGCGGAAGTTTTTTCCGCAAGTGTTTACTCTGATAATTTAAAAGCCGTAATAAGAGGGCTTAAATATCACAGGAAAAAGGATTTTGCATATTATTTGGCAAAAATTCTTTACAATTATTTAAATAATCTGCAAATAACAAGCAAAAACAGTATTATTGTCCCGACACCTCTGTATCCAAAAAGAAAAAAAGAAAGAGGATACAATCATGTCGAGCTTATTGCCGATGAACTCGGCAGTTTGACAGGCTGGAAAGTAAATGCAAATATTCTCAGGAGAATTAAAAACACAAAACCGCATTATAAATTAACCAAGTATGAAAGAGAACAAAACGTAAAAGATGCTTTTGAAATAGATTTAAAGTATTATAACGGAGAAAATATTATTGTTGTTGATGATATATGTACATCGGGGGCAACCTTACAGGAAATAATCAAGACTTTTCAAAAAAACGCCATTAATAAAATTACTGCCTTGGTTTGCGCAAATCCTTAAAGGTATTGTCAGAAGGGCAAAATGTGGGAATATTTTAAAAAAGAAGCAGAAAAATTTAATATTTCTTTAAACAGCGAACAAACAGAACAGTTTAAGCTGTTTTATGAAGTGCTTAAAGATTATAACGAAAAAGTTAATCTTATTAGCTCAACTGACCTTGAATTTCTTGTTAAGAAGCATTTTTTGGATTCGCTGTCATTTGGTATCTTAAAAGACAAATTTGAACTTAACAAAAAACTTAACATAATTGATATAGGAATTGGCGGAGGCTTTCCCGGAATACCTTTAATTATCGCTTTCCCTGAATGGAAACTGACTGCGGTTGATTCAATAGGTAAAAAAACAAAATTTATTGATATTTTAACCAAAAATTTGGGTATAAATGAAAGAGTGGAAGTAATTAATGCACGGGCAGAAGAATTGGCTCACAAAGAAGAATACAGATGCCGGTTTGATTTCTCTGTTTCAAGGGCTTTTGGCGGTTTAAATGTTCTCATTGAACTTTGTCTGCCTTTTTTGAAAAAAAACGGATATTTGGTTTCATATAAAGCTAAAACCCCTGATACGGAAGTCAACTTATCCCAAAATGCAATGAAGGAACTGGGAGGCGTCTTACACGGCATATTAAATTATACTTTGCCTTCTGAAAATCATATTGAAAGAAATTTAATAATTGTTAAAAAAGAATACGATTCTCCCTCAGTTTACCCCAGAAAAGCAAACCTGATTAAAAGAAAACCTTTGTAAAAGAGTATATATTGCTTAAGAAAGAGCAAAAAACTATAATTTACATAAACAAGAACTGATTAATATGGCTTTTGGCAGAAAAATAAAGATAAAATTACGGGCATTTACCCTTACCGAAGTCCTTTTGGGAATGGTACTGATGTGCGTAATAATGGCGGCAACTCTTCCTATGTTTACTCAAAGGAAAAGATATGCAGGGATAGATAAAAATGCTCAGGTTTGTATAGTAACTGACGATGCGAATCTGAGTTCATCGGATTGTGTTGCAGCTGTTTCAAATTGCCAGTTTAATACAGCTAACACTTGCAATACACTTCTGTTTTATGCCCAAACCGGTACATCAGCCCAGCAGATTGCCGCGTTAAATGTTATTAAAGCCGTTTGTGATCAGGGCGGAACTCTGGCATGTGACTACATAATACAAAGATGCATTGATGACAATATTTGCGAAGTGGCATCAAAAGATTATGATTTAAGATATTACCTAAATCTTGATTACAGCAGCACAAACGCAGGCAAGGCATATATCGAAAAAAAAGTAAAAGAATATTATGCCAAGAATATAACTAATATAACTGCTGAGGTTAATACCGACTGTCCTGATGTTTGCGGCAGTACTAAAGCTGCCTGTGTAGTTAAAGGGGACTGCCTTGCAAAAGTTACCATATTAAACTGTAACAGCAACGATGCTGTTGCTTGTACGGTGGCTTATGACAATTATTGGAACAGAAGCTGTCAACAGATTAAAAGTATTTGGTATTCTGCGCCGAGCGGAACTTATAAACTGACTACGCTTGGTGTTGCAGGTAGATTTGATGCTACCTGTGATATGACAACGAGTGGCGGCGGGTGGACGTTAGTTCTTAATTATCTGCATCTGGGAGGAACAAATCCTGCTCTAAATGTCAGGACTGCAAATCTTCCCGTACAGAACGGCACTGCTTTGGGCACTGATGAGTCGGGCTCTGCAGCATGGGGGCATGCCAGCAACAGTTTAATGAATTCTCTTTCATATGATACATACAGGTTTTACTGCATTTCTTCAGGGAATTATAACAGAACTGAGCATTTTTCAATTTCTGCTTCGCTTTTGGGAACATATTTCAAAACAGGCACGGGTTCTGTTTCGTATAGCAATATGACCTCTTCGTTTGTTGCGCTACCCGGACATTATGCTTATGTTCCGACTTATCTTGACCAAACACTACTTATGACGTTAATTGCCAGACCCGGACATTATGCTTATGTTCCGACTTATCTTGACCGTGCCGGGGCAGACGAAGGTGATTATGCAATGACTGAATTCCCTTTCTGGAAAGACGGGAGTTATCACTGGGGGATAAAAGGATTAAATTACAGGTGGGAATGCGATGATTTCCCAGCAAGTTCGGCTAATAATACTTTTCATCAAATATGGGTAAGGTAAATATTATGAAAAATAAAACAGCTTTTTCATTTGTAGAAATGCTGATGGTAATGATAATAAGTACTGTTTTGATATCTTCATTGGTACCTGTTTTAACGATGAGAAAGCTTAGTGAAAATACCGAATTCAACACGGTAAAATGTATTAAGGTCGAAGGGGCTGCGAATCTTACATCCACAGCTTGCACCACTACAATCAACAGGTGTTTAACCAATCAGATGAATGCATGCAAAACAATTGAAAACATTGCCGATAACGGTACAGATGTTCAAAAAAACTCTGCGAGAAAAGTATTCAGAGATCTTTGCGATAAGGGCTCGGAGCAGGCCTGCAAATATTTTGTAAATTCCTGCAAAAAAGATTCTGTTGTATGTGACATAGTTAACGGTGAGTTAGGGTGCAATACCGGCACTGATGCTAACTGCATATACTACGATTTAAAATATTACATGGATTTAGATTACGGGGAAACAAATCCGGGCAGATTGAGAATACAGGATGTTGCAAACACATATTACTCAAATAATTTGACAAATGTTAAAAACTCTTTGGACAGCTGGTGTGCAAACCCATGCACAAGCAATGTAACCGCCTGCTATGCAAGAGGAGGATGCTCTACTCCTTCAACCGCAATATCATCCTGCAACAGCGGAACAGTCGGAGCATGTAATGTTGCATATATTAATAACTGGAACAGAACCTGCAGGCATATCAAATCTGCTGATGAAACATTAGGTGACGGAGCTTATACGATAACTCCTACCGGTGTTACGAACAGATTTAGCGCGTATTGTGACATGAGAACAGACGGAGGCGGATGGACATTAATCGGAAAAGGACGAGAAGGCTGGACGTGGAATGATGCCGGACAGAACACGACAACAGAATTGGTAACAAACCCTACAACCAATACCGTTGCAACTCTTCCTGCAACAACAGTTCAGGCAATAGCCGGAAAATATATTAAATTTCTTGATGACGGAATAAGAATCAAAAGAAACAGCGGTTTAAACTATGGATATGGTCAGGAAATAAGGATGAAACCCTATAATATGAGTGCATTTAGCTGGAATTTTGCTGAAGGTTACGATCCTGATAATAGTATTTTTGCTAGTCGGTATAATGCAAACTTTTTTGTAGATGGTCCATTTTATGTAAATTCTCCGGCTAGTGATAGTTATTATAGTTTTCCATCTAATGATTGCAAGCGGGTATTTACTTGGGCATGGTATAAACATAATTATCAAATGGGATGGTCAACAGGTCATTATTGCACAATTGATCTAGCTCCAACAGCTTGGCAATATACAACAGAGTTGAATGTAATACCTCAATCCACTGTTTGGATAAGAGATAATTCAATTTCAACTCCAAGAGCGACAATTCAGAGGTGCAATTTGGATCTTGTACCAATAGATGATGTTGCGTGTACCCTTGCCTATAATAACAATTGGAACAGAAGCTGCAAGCAAATCAAGGAAGTTTGGACTGATGCCGGCAGTAACATTTACAGAATCACTCCAACAGGAGTAGCTGATAAATTTAAAGTATATTGCAATATGACAGATGACGGTGGCGGTTGGACTCTTGTTATGAAACAAAAATCATATGACGGAATAACACTTCAGGGCGATACAGCTTATTGGACCAGTTCGGCACAACCACCGTTAAATGACAATATCGGGAATATGAGTGAAACTGACGACAATCTGGTTTCTGCTGCTTTTACAAAAGTTGCGGTAACTCTCGGATTAATGCTTAAAGCTTCAAATGAAACAACAAGACAATATAAAAACATATCAGCAGCGAATGCTTTCAGTGCATTTCCTGCGCCGACTGAGTACGCCGATGATTGTAATGCAAATAAGCCGAACTGGTTTATACACGCTACAACATATCCAAGTTCGCAAGCTATTTGCTCTGCAAGATTTGATTTTAATTTCCTTGAAAGATATAACTTGACACCTTCTTATTATTGTGGCTCGAGATGGGGATGGGCAGCGAATGAGAATGGTTGCGGGGCCGGATTAGGAAGTCATGACGTTTGCGGCGGGCTTGGAGGTTTCGGTTCTTCCTATGGCAGTGGTTTTATGAACAGTGACAAAAATATTTGGCAGTACGGAACATTGTATTTGTATGCAAGGTAGGCTGGTTTCAAAGCCGGAGCAAATATTATAAAAAAATTGAAAGATTAATAAAAATTCTGTTTTATTATAAAAGTTAATATATCGAAATAATCGGGTTATAAAGTTCAAATGCAGATGTAATTGACAGTTAAGTGTTTTTTAAATTATTATCTTAAAAATATAACATTTAATGATATAATATATATCAGGTTCAAAGTTCAGGAGGATGTTGATGGCAAAAGTTTTAATTTCAATGCCGGACGATTTTTTAAACCTTGTTGACGGTTATGCCGTTTCGGAGCAACGGACAAGAAGCGAGCTTATTAGGGAAGCATTGAGGAATTATATCAAAAAGAACAGAACTATGACTTCCGAAACAAACGAAAAGAAAGCGAAAGTTCTTGAAGATTTGCTTGATTGATTAGTATGTTTAAACGGGAGAGCTGATATGGATGATATTTATAGCTATCTGAAAGAGTTGACGGCTCTGGATATAGAATATGCTGATGAGAATAATAATAATCTGGTTTTATCAAGCCACATTAAAAGCTTGGACGAAGATAAAATTCTTATTGCTCCTCCTACTTATGAAGGAAGGACTTATAATATTCCGGATCATTCAGGTATCACTCTCAATGTTACCGTCTCTGACGGTGTACATTCTGCTGAAAGCAGGGTTCTTTGCAGGGAATTATCGCATACGGCAGGCTTATGGATAAGCTACCCGCTCAACAGCATTTTTCTTCAGAGGAGAGAATATTACAGAGTTCCTCTGACATTTAATATGGAGCTTTTTGTTTATGAAGATAAAGAAAAAACAAGACAAAAAGTTTTTAATCTGGTAACGAAGGACATAAGCGGAAGCGGTTTTAGCTGTATTTCTGATGAGCCTTTTTCTAATTATTATGAAATAGAATGCAAAATTTTTATTGATGACGGAAA
>CAZEDP010000098.1:0-5791 GCA_964511035.1 uncultured Gammaproteobacteria bacterium | reverse complement strand
AAACTTTCGATTTATGGTCGGTTCTTGTTAAACTATTTACTGTTATTAAGGATTTTGTTTTTGACTTTTTCTAATGTCATCCAATAATTTTCAATAGAAAACCTGCGGCATACGCCGCAGGTTTTCTATTGAAAAGATTTGAATATAAGGTAACAGTTTGTTTTTCGGAAATCAAAAAATTTACATATTTGACCTAATGTATAAAAAAAAGTTTAATAAAATATACAAAAAAATCGATAATTTGTATAAATAATTTATATTTTCCAATAAAGCAATTCCCGAAAATCAGTTTAGGAGTACATTTTAATTTATGACCGAAAGCCTCGATGTTATCTGTATAGGGGAAAGTTTAATAGAACTTTCAACAGACGAAAGACTGGTATTTGCTCAGACTTTAAATAAATATTACGGCGGAGATGCTGTTGTTACTGCCGTGGCTGCTTCAAGACTGGGTTCAAGGGTTGGTTTTATTACGAGAGTTGGAAATGATGCTTTTAAAGATTTTTTATTGGACTCATGGGCGGCAGAAAATATAGAAATAAACTATGTCAGGCTTGTTGAAGGATATAACGGGCTTTATATAGTATCAAGACAGCCTGACGGCAAAAAAGAATTGGCTTTTTACAGGAAAAAAAGCGCCGCAACTTTGCTTTCCATTGACGATATTCAGGAAGATTATATAGAAAGAGCATCCATAGTTTATTCAACAGGCATTACGCAGTCGCTTTCGCAGTCTGCTCGAGATGCGGTAAATAAGGCGTTTTTTGTAGCAAAGTGCAAACAAACTCTTACGGCTTATGATCCCAATTTCAGGTCGGGTTTATGGAGCGAATCAGAAGCAAGAGAAGCGTTTGAAGAAGTGATAGACAATGTTGATATTCTGCTTTTAAATTCAAAGCATGACGGTGAGAAACTCTTCCAGCAAAATTCCCCGGATAAATTAATAAAAACCTATTGGGATATGGGAGTTTCGATTGTTGCCGTGAAAATGGGAGACCAGGGAAGTGTCATTGGATACAAAGGAGAGATTAATCATATCCCTTCTTGTATAGGAGATATTGTTGATACAACAGGCGCAGGCGATGCGTATAACGGGGGTTTCCTGCATGGAATTTCCGCCGGTTATACTCCCTTTGAAGCGGCAAAACTGGCTTGTATTGTAGCGGCAAAACAAATTCGCGGTCTGGGAGCGATTAAATCCGTCCCCGGAAAAGAAGAGGTCTATTCGGAATTTAAAAGGGGAGGAGAAGTCTAAGCAGTATTTTGAAAGGAAAAAATTATGGATTTTATGACATTTCTTCAAAGTGTAACATCTGGTATAACAGCAAATGTTTTATATGAAAAAATTAAAAGCTTCCTTTCCGATAATAATTCCCCTGATTTAAAACAATTGAAGGAAATTATACTTTTAGTTCTTTCTGAAAAAACTAATAAATCTACAGGCTTTAGAATTAAAAATTGTGAAAATGTAACTGTGAAAAATAATTATTCATCTGGTTTTGATATTGCTTATGATTTTTCTAATAATAAAGGAGGAGAAATTTCTGATAACATTGGTATTAGCAAAGCTGACTTAATAATAGAATATCTAAAAAATAATAATTTCAAAACATCATAGTTTAAAGTTTATGTTAAAAGCAAGTTTATTTTTTTACAATTCTTAACCATTCAAATACTATTTTTAGTCGATATAAAGCCTTTTTAGGAAATGTATATTAATTATAGGGCGTTAATACGGGGAGAATTTTGCATCTATGGAAGACACTTTTCTTAAAAAGAACCTTGAGCAAATTTCCCGCTATGACAAAGAGTTAGCCCTAAAAATTGAACAATATTCTGAGTTTAAGCATAAATTCGAGTTTTCGGAGGCAAAATCAGGTGATACTAACTTACTTTTCGACGGCGGTTTTCTCCACAATGATGTTAATCCAAAGGAAGAAGCACTTAATATCTATGGCAGTCTGTCTGATAACTTTAAGTCGTCTGTTAATGTTGTATTTGGGCTAGGTCTGGGCTATCTTTTCAAGAGGCTTTCGCTTGAATGCCGAGGCAAAATATTAATTTACGAACCTAATTTTGAATTACTTAAAATAACTCTCAGTGCTGTTGATTTATCCGAAGACTTGAGCAAAGAGAACGTAATTGTTGCAGCTGATTTTGAAGCTCTGCAAAGAGCTTTCGACAAGCTCTATTTTGATGATGCGCAGGTTCATTTATGTGCGTTGCCCTCATATAAAAATCTTTTCCCCGCAGAATACGCCAAACTCATTGAAGAGCTGTCATTTTTAAAAGGTTTGTTTGCCAGTAACTATTTAAATCTTTTCAAAAAATGTTATGACTGGACTGTATCAACTATTGATAATTTGCCGGAAATGCTCTGCCACGAAGAAATAGAATCTCTTAGAGGAAAATTTGCAGGCAAGCCGGCGGTTATTGTTTCCGCAGGCCCGTCACTGGACAAAAACATTGATGTCTTAAAACAATACGAAGGCAAAGCACTTGTTTTTTGCGTGGGAACGGCATTAAAAACAGCCGTAAAACACGGAATTAACCCTGACTTTCTGACTGTTGTCGAGCATAATGACTGTTCAACTCAGGTCAGCGGTATTGATGTTTCCGAAATGAACCTTATACTCCAGCCTATGACGCATAAAGTTTTTCATAACCTTGATACCAAGAGGAAATTCAACTATTATCCGAATAATGACTTTGCAATCCACTGGTTAAAAGATATTATCGGGGTATCCCTTGCAGATTATTACAATAAAGGTACGGTATCTTTGTGCGCATTGTTCTCGGCAAAAATCATGGGCTGCAGCCCGATAATCCTAATGGGGCAGGATTTAGCCTATACAAACGGTGAATGTTACGCAAAAGATTCTGCTTACGGCGGTTTGAAATGCGTAAAGAATGAAACTACCGGCGAATTTGAAGTTGCGCCTCTGGATATGGAAAAATATTTATCGTCAATGAATTATCCCGAAGGAGAAGACGCTGAATATATAGCAAAATTAAAGCTCGATGATATTAATCAGAACCTTTATTTCGTAAAAGGACAAAACGGCGAAATGCTCCCCACGGAGCCCGGATACGCAACCTTTATAAGATATTATGAGAATGCCGCTAAAGAATTCGGAAATGTTGTTAAATTAATAAACTCTACCGAAGGCGGAGCATATCTGGAAGGATTTGAACATATCCCCCTTAAAGAGGCTCTTGAAAAGTACCTTGACGAGAAGTTCGATGCCGAAGAAATTATTAAATATGCTTTGCAAAATGCCCGAGACCTCAATAAAGAAACGGGAGGCAAAATCGGCAAAGAGCTTGAAAACACCGTGAATATTTTTACCGAAAACCTTATGTCCTTTGAAATGGGACGATACAGAACGGGGCAGCTTAAGAGCCTGTTCAAAATGAAAAGGATTTATAACGAAAGGTTCAAAGAGCTTTGTGCCGAAATTTTAAAGTATTTCCTTGAAGTTGAGGAAAATGTGCTTAATAAAAGCATCCTGATAAAAAGCATGCTTCTGCCTGAATATACAAGGCTGACAAAGCATCTGGACGATTCGGGAAGTGATTTGATAAGCTCAATAACCAAATTCGTTGAGCTTCTTGACGACTTTTTCGGTGACGGGTATCAGAGAGTTTATAATTATCACTTTAGGATGAATGACATTGCGGAGAAGTTAAATGATAGCCGTTATACAGCGTGTAAAAAAGGCTGACGTTACAATTGACGGAAAACTGTATTCTGAAATAGACAAAGGGCTGCTTGTTCTGCTGGGAATTGAAAAAGGCGACAGCGAAGAAAAAGCAAAATTTCTCGCGGATAAAACCGCCGATTTGAGAATTTTTGAAGACGAGAATGAAAAAATGAACCTTTCGCTCAGGGATGTTAAAGGCTCTGCACTTGTTGTATCGCAGTTTACTCTGGCAGGGGACTGCTCAAAAGGCAAAAGACCGAGCTTTGACAAAGCGGAAAAGCCCGATAAAGCAATACCGCTCTATGAAAAATATATAGAGTATCTCAAAGAACAAAATATCCCCGTAAAAACGGGGATATTCGGAGCTATGATGGATATAGGACTTATTAATGACGGTCCTGTAACCTTTATTGTATCTAAGTAGATTAGGCTTCCATACTTAAGCTTTTTCCTTGCTCTGACTCAGATGGAACTTTTAAGGATTCTTTTATATCAAAATCTCTTTTGATGCCTTCGGCGACTCTTAATCCGTCTGCAATTGCATAAACAACAAGCATTCTTGAATCGGGGTTATCTTCAATGTTAGGAGAGGCATCGCCGCCTGAATAGATATTTTCTGTTCCTGCTGCTTTACCTGTTTTTGCATCAATTTTGATATTTCCGTTTCCGTTGGTTTCAAATCCCAAATTTTTCATTACTTCAGAATCCGGCTTGGAACCCAGAGCAAAAACCACATGGTCAGCTTTAATTTCTACATATTCTCCGGTTCCTTTTATTTTAGGTTTATCAGAGCCGGCATCAATGCCTACGACAGCTTGTTTTTGAAGTTTAATTCCCGTAACAACTCCGTTTTCGCCTATGACTTCTTCCGGTGCGAGAAGTGTTTGGATTTCAATTCCTTCTTTGACGGCTTCTTTTACTTCCCAAGAATCTGCAGGAAGCTCTTTTCTTCTGTATGCAATCACCACATTATCATATCCGCCCTGAAGTTTTGCAACACGGGCAACATCAACAGCCGCATTACCGCCGCCGATAATGACCAATGTTTTGCCTTTGCCGTCAGGAATATTCGGTATATCAATTGATTTGAATTCTTGCTGGATGGGGAAACTTCTTAAGTTATAAGCAGACAACAACTGCTTAGCGCTGTAAACTCCGTCTAAATCTGTTCCTTTAATTCCACTGCCGTTATTGGGCTTGTTTGCCCCTGTAGCCATAACAACAGCATCATATTCAGATGCTAATCTGTCTAATTCTGCTTTGCCGGATATTCTGTGACCAAAATCAAATTTGACTTTAGCGTCTTCCAGTCTTTTATATTCTCCCATCAATGCTTCCTTAGGCAGTCTGAAAGAAGGGATACCGTCAGCAAGAACGCCTCCGAAGTATTTGTTACCGTCAATCATTGTCACTTCGTGTCCCTGTTCGCGAAGTTTCATTGCGGCTGTAATACCCATAGGACCTGTACCTATAACAGCTACTTTTTTGCCTGTCGGAGCTCCGACTTTAATCGGTTTTTCGGCAAGTTTTGCTAATCCGGCTTCAATCTCGTAAGTTTCAATCATTGCAATATCTTTACTTCCCAAAGAGCATCCTTCATGGCAGCAAAGTCCCGGACATACAAAACCGGTTATTGCCGGTATCGGGTTGTGTTGAGCCAATAAATCAGCAGCGCCCTGTTCATCACCTTTGTCCAGAAGTTCTATAATTTGATAAACAGGCGTTTTAATAGGACATGCCGACCAGCATTGAGCTAATTTTTCTCCGCAGCCCATGCAATTATTTCCGGAATCAAACGGCTTATCTGTAGCTCTATTTCTGGGATCTCTATGTTGGAAATTAACATTTGCTGCATTGTTCATAAATAAACTGACTTTGTTAAACATTCTTTCCTTCTCCTTTATCAAGTAAAACGTGTATTAAATTACTTTCTCTCGAGTGAATAAACACCCGTAAAAAATTTTTTTGCTATTAGGCCCGTTAAACTTTTACAAATCTATACATTATGCCACGCGATTTAGTTTGTTACCGAATGAAGGTTCATTTGTCTCATTACCGGTTTCTTTCAGGTATCCGTCAACGCCTTC
>CAZEDP010000097.1:0-5834 GCA_964511035.1 uncultured Gammaproteobacteria bacterium | reverse complement strand
GCTTTTGTACTGCCAAATTCATAAAAATTTACAAATTGTATTTCTCCATTTCCTTTTTTTGATTCATTAAAGATAGTTTTACGAATCCGAAAATTGATTTTACCAGTGTTGCATCAAAGTTTTCCATTGTTTCCTTTCCTTCTGCAAGATCTGATATATTTTGAAATAAATTATCATAATATTTGTTTTTAAAATCAGGTTTTTTATAAAAATAATTTTCTTCGCTTGTTTCATAAACTACATATTGAACATTTTTCAAAAGTCTTGGCAAATCATTGATGGTATCTTCAATATATTTTTCAGAAATTTCGGGGATTTTTCCATTAGACTTCTGTAAATACGATTGAACAAGTTTTTTTATTTCTTTTGTATCTTCGTTCGCCGCTATTACGGCTAAATCTTCTCTGTCGGTATTTTTAAAAAATATTCTGTAATGATAACTTGGAGTAACTTTACAAGTATTCTCGTGTATTATTTGCATTTTAATTCCTTATATTAATCTAAAATAATAAAAACCAAATATAAAAAAAATTGCTTTTTACGGTACGACAAAATTCTGATTTTTTGAAAAAAATTTATTTCAAACTTAATTCAACACTGCCCTCAAGGATTTCGCTTTGAGGTTTAAATGAGAAAAAAACATCGTCAAAGTTTCTCTTGAACTTATGAAACAAGATATTTTGACGGTAATTTACAAAGTATCTTGAGGATTTTTCGACATTAAAATATGCAAACACAGAAGCATCGGGCAAAGCATGCGGTAGGAATTTTTCAACTTTACTCTTGCGGGTACTAGCTTCAAGACAGTCTATAAGAGATTTAACGGCTTTGCTTTCACCGAATACGAAATAATCACCTTTTGTTTTGCCGTAAAGAAATCTTTTATAATTTTTCTTATTCTTATAGAACTTAAGTTCGTTTCCGCGGTAAATTACTTTGTAGGGTTTTAAAAGGGCTGATTGGGCTGCAAAAAAGTCGGCAAATTTTAAAATTGTTTGCGCGTTTTTAAAATCAGTTTTGACTAAAAAAGCGTTTTTGGGTAGGGCATATCCGTAATCCAGTGAATAAAAAGAGGCTTCATTATTCAGCAGGTTTGAAATTATTTGCTTGGAATGCAAATTACTCAAAGATAAAAAATCAAGAATGTTTCCGCTGCTGCCTGAATTGCCTTTTTCAATGACTGAGAGAAAATCTATGGTCTCTTTCAGGTTTTTTAATGAAAAACTTATAAGCGTATCATCGGGAATTATCGGAGAAAATTGTTCCTGTTGCTTAATATTAAGAACATCGTGAAAAACATTTTTAAAAATTCCGCTCTGAGCTAAATTGAGAGACGAGTATGAATTAAAATAAAGCATTTTTTTATCGGCATTAACAGAAACCGCCGTCCCTTCAATATTCTTGAAAAAATAACCTGCCATTAAATCAAATTGTGAATAACTTTTCGATAAATAAGTTTTTATTTCATCCCATAAAATCTCGAGGTCTGAAATCAGAACAGTTCCTATCCTCTCGTCTGTCAATAAAGGCAATGATTTTTTGAATTTTTTCGAGCTTAAAAGACCGGAAGATTTACCCAGAAAATGATTTTTTATGATGTAAACGAGAGTTTCTCTGCTGTCCGCCAAATAAAATTTGTCGTTTCGGAACAGAAAAGCTCCTTTTTTATTTTCTAAAGTGATTATTTTGTATCCATACGCACTGTGATATGATAATTTGCCTTTTTTATTCAAAAAATCATTAATTAATTTATTTGCTTTGCCTTCGCGCTTGACCGGAATTATAAAAAGCATTCTTTTAACAGGATTTTTGACCGAAGCGTCCCTCCACGTGCCGAAGCTGAAACTTTCACCGAATGATTCGGATATCAGTCTGTTGAAAATTCTGCTTTTGTATTTATGATAATCAGCATTAAAAGTTCGATTCAGCAAATCCGCCGTATCTTTTATATTGTAACCGGTCAGCTCACTGAATTTTTTTGACTTTTCTTTGGAAAGTTCCGCATCTACATAGAAAAAAGTGTTTTCGGGATAATACCTCGAATATTCGGCAGTGATTCCGGTAGTTTTTTGCTGAAAACCGTAAAACACAATGAGTGCTGCCGATAACAGAGTAATGATTATTGCCGTCAAAATTAAAGTTCTGTGCGGACTGCCATACTTTAAGGTTTTTTCGTTTAAACCGTCGATATTATTAAATTTTGGTGCATTTGAGCTGTTCATGAATTTCAGTTATGTCATTTTATCTATGAAAAAAGTCTAATATAAAATAACTCTTAACTCTATCCGAGTTACAAATTTCATAAAAGTTGCATTTTTAACTATAATTAAATCTGTTAACAAAACTTTTGAAGTTATGACACCAAAAAGCTTATTTAAAACTGCCGGATTGATAGCAATAATAACAATTTTGAGCAAAATTGTCGGTTTTGTCAGAGATATGGTAATTGCTCAAGGCTACGGCGCAACTGTTGTCAGTGACGCGTATTTTTATGCCTATCAAATCCCCGCGCTTGCTTTAATTCTCCTCGGCGGACTGGGTGGTCCTTTTCACACTGCAACCATTGCTGTTTTTTCAAAATTAATCGGCTCAACAGATGAAAAGCCTGAGGAAAAAGTCAGGAAAGTTATGAATTCCTTTATCACGGCTACCGGAATTGTTTTTTTAATCCTGAGTATTTTGATATTTTTCTATGCCGATATAATAATCAAAGTGATTGCGTCAGGAGCAACGGCAGAACTGCAAAATCTTGCCGCAGCCCAGCTTAAAATAATGTCCCCCATGATGCTGATAGGCGGAGTAATAGGTATTCTATACGGCATTGCAAATGTTTATCATGAATTCGCATTTACTTCTCTAAGTCCCACAATAGCCAGTATTGCAGTCATAGCAGGCGTGCTGATTTTTCCGAACGATAATTTCGGCTACGTGCTTGCAATATCTACCCTTATCGGCGCAATAGGACAGCTTTTAATCCAGCTCCCCGTTTTTACAGCTGCGGGTTTTTCATATATTCCCGAATTTCAATTTAATACCGAACAGATGAAAAAAATAGGGGAAATACTCTTTCCCGCTATGATTGCAACAACTATCGGTCAGATTAATATTTATGTGGATATGTTCTTTGCCTCACGGCTCGAACCCGGCAGCTGGTCGGCTATCGGCTATGCCAACAGGATTTTTCAGTTTCCGACAGGAATAATAATAACGGCGCTTCTTGTTCCTTTGTTCCCGATGTTTTCAGGCTTCGTGGGCAAAAAAGACTTCGAATCTCTCAAAACTTATTTTCACAAAGGCATAAGTGCAATGTGGTTTATAGCTTTTCCCATTCTGGCTTTTATTATTATTTTTTCGCAAGACGCAATCAGGCTTCTCTTTCAAAGGGGAAAATTTGATTACGGTGACACGTTAATGGTATCAATCGCGCTGATTTATTTGTCTTTTTCGATAATTCCTTATATAGCAAGGGATTCATTAACGAGAGTGTTTTATGCGTTTGATGATTCTAAAACCCCTTTCTATGTTGCGGTTTTTTCAATACTGGTAAAGGCTCTTGTTAACCTTGCCTTTATAAACCACCTCGGAATAGGTGCGATTACACTGTCAACAACTGCAGTTACTCTGGTCAATGCTCTGTTGCTGGGATACTTTATCAGAAAGAAAGTCAATCTTTATATGAAGGGACTTTTAAGCCCTGTCGGGAAAATACTCACCGCGACTATGGTTATGTCCGCATTTGCTATTATTTTGAAAAACTCAATGAATGTTTTTATACCCGACACAACAATATTATTGCTTGTAAAACTTTCAATATGGGGATTTGCCGGCATAGCGGTTTATCTGATTATGTGTCTAATTCTGAAACTTAACACCGCCACTGAACTTTTGCAGAGGGTTAAGGCAAAAGTTTTGAGATAGAAATATTTTGAAAGACGCATTATTTATTTCTTAACCGGACATTTATTTGAAAGCGATACCCATTTAGCCTGAAAATCCTTTGCAGGCTTGCTGCTGTTTTCAAAACAGTGATAGCACCAATCTGTCTTGCCGAATACTTCCTTCAGTCCGTCAAATGACAGATATGCAAGACTGTCTGTTCCGATATATTTCCCGATTTCATTTATATCATTGAATGAATTTGCAATTAATTCTTCTTTTGTCGGAATATCAACACCCCAGTAGCAGGTATTAAGTATAACCGGTGATGATACTCTAAAATGAACTTCCTTTGCTCCGGCATTTCTGAGCATCCTGACGATTTCTCTTGATGTTGTGCCTCTTACGATTGAATCGTCAATCATAACAACACGTTTGTCTCTAATAACTTCGGCAATGGGAAGGAGTTTTCTTAAAACGCTGTTTCTTCTGTCCTGCTGTTTGGGCTGAATAAAAGTTCTGCCCACCCAGTGATTTCTCATCAAACCCATTTGCAAAGGAATGCCAGACTGATGCGAATAGCCTATCGCGGCGGCAAAACCAGAATCCATAATAGGAACTATAACATCAGCATCGACAGAGCTTTCTTCGGCAGTTTTCCTGCCAAGTTCAACTCTCGTCATATAAACATTTCTTCCGAAAATATTTGAATCGGGACGGG
Source organism: uncultured Gammaproteobacteria bacterium (assembly GCA_964511035.1). Lineage (GTDB taxonomy): Bacteria > Cyanobacteriota > Vampirovibrionia > Gastranaerophilales > CAZEDP01 > CAZEDP01. The sequence goes on along the minus strand of CAZEDP010000097.1, from coordinate 1,237 downwards.
CAAAATAAATATGCTCAAATACACATTTTTGATTTTCGGTTTTTTCTGCAAATCTTTTTATTTTGTAGCCGTTTTGAGTAATTTCAACACCTTCGCCCGCTTCGATTTCAATTATTTTTATCGGCTTAAGCAGCTGAAAAGAGCTGTCTTCAGAGCCTATGAAATACCCTTCTTCAGCTTCGCAAAAAAACAGGGGTCTGTATCCTTTAGGATCTCTGAACCCCATAACTCTTCCCTGAAAACCGAAAAGGATTGACCATGCGCCGTCAGAAAAATTATCCTTCAAGATTTTTCCGACTTCTTCAAAAGTCCACGTTGAAGGAGGTTTGCATAAAACACGGATAACTTTCTTAAGGGTGATTTCAGTGTCTGATGCCGTTAAAAAGACTTCTCCCTCTTTCTCTAGCCTGTTTCTCAAGTCAATTGCGCTCTGAATATTACCGTTATGAGCCACGGCTACTTTTTCATTGAGGTATCTGACTTTATAAGGCTGGGCATGAAGCGCGTCAGAAGAGCCTTTGGTTGAATAACGCACATGTCCTATGCCGGATTTTCCTTTGAGCCTTTTAATAACGTCATCGTTTAGAACTTCCATTACAAGACCGGTATTTTTGTAGATGGCTAAATCATCATCACCGCAGCAAATTCCGGCACTTTCCTGCCCTCTGTGCTGAAGCATAAAAAGCCCTTTTCTTAAATACGGGGAAACGTTTTCTTTAAAAGATACGCCGCCAAAGATGCCGCATTCTTCTCTCGGTTTCATTTCAGTATGCTTCATGTCTGCATCTCCAATTCTATTGAGGAATTATAGAGTTTAAACAGTTCGCTTGAATTAAATGTATAACCGTTGAAATCAATAGTTTTGCCTTCGCAAACTCCAAGTATTTTATGCGGAATTTGCGCATTTTTAAGCATTTTTTGAGCATTTTCGGTATTTTTTACGCTGATAATATAGCGTCCCTGTATTTCGCCGAACAGGGCTTTTAAACTGTCATTGCTTTTGATTAAATTACCTTTAAAGCCGGTACTGCCTTTTTCCAGACCTTCAAACAAAGCACAGAATAAGCCGCCTTCGGACACATCAACGCAACCTCCGAGCAAGCCTTCATCACGCAGCTTGAAAATGGCATTTTTTGTTTTAATTTCGGCTTCAGCGTCGGCTCTGTCAACTTTTCCGCCAAGGAAGCCCTTTAATGTTCTTAAATAAAGCGACCCGCCGATATCGGATTCGTCAGTA
>CAZEDP010000096.1:0-5939 GCA_964511035.1 uncultured Gammaproteobacteria bacterium | reverse complement strand
TCATTTTCAGCCGCTGTGTCAATTACGAATACTCTGTAATTATGTCCTATCTGAGGTGCAGCAAGACCGACGCCATTTTGAGCGTACATTGTGTCAAACAAATCATCAATAAGGCTTTGAATTTTGTTTGAAAATTTCTGAACTTCCTTTGACGGAGTTCTTAAGATTTTGTCGCCGTACTGCAGTATTTTTAATTTGCTCATATTAACGTTAAATCCATTTAAACTATCTAATCTTATTATAACTAATAGCTTCAAAAAACCCAAAAGGTTATTTGTAGGGAAATGCAAATAATTATAAGTTTTAACTAATTTCGGCATTAAATTTTAAAAATGTTATGATTTAATAAATAATATCTATTGAAAAAATTTTTTAAAAAATGGCGTCAAATATTACAAAAATTAAATCCGAAAAAATTGCGCAAACTGTCTATAACCTTTGCAGACAGGCAAATATTTATATACCGAAAGACATTTATAACGCTCTGGTTCTTGCTTATGTTCACGAAACAGAAAGCAATTCAAAGGAAACCCTGAAGCAAAACTTGCAAAACTTCAAAATAGCCGCGCATTTATCCAGACCTATCTGTCAGGATACGGGAATGATAGTGGTTTTTGTCGAAATAGGTCAGGATGCCGTCATTGAAGGCGATACAATAGAGAAAGCCGTAAATGCGGGAATTGAAAAAGCCTATAAAGAAAGTGCTTTCAGAAAATCTCTTGTAAAAAACCCCATTTTCGAAAGAGAAAATACTGATACAAACACCCCTGCGGTAATCCATACGGAAATAGTACCCGGAAATACAATAAAGGTATCCTTGTTAATTAAAGGAGCGGGAAGCGAAAATCACAGTTCTTTCAAAATGCTCAAACCCGCCGCCGGGATTCAGGGAATAATCGAATTCGCGCTTGAAGTTGTAAAAAATGCCGGAGCTAAAGCCTGCCCTCCACTTGTTTTAGGGATTGGCGTCGGAGGGACAATGGAATATTCGGCATTACTTGCAAAAAAAGCCCTTTTGAAGCAAATAAAAACCGAAGATGAATTAATAGTTTCAGCTCAAACTAATCCCTTTGACAAGCTCAGTCTGGAAATTATGAAAAAATGCAATGACTTGAAAATCGGAGCAGGGGGATTTGGCGGCAATTCTACGGTAATCGGGGTTAACATTCTTGATTTTCCGACACATGTGGCATCTCTTCCAGTTGCAATAAACATAAGCTGCCACGCGCTGAGACATGCAAGCGCGGAAATTTCCGAAAGCAAGATTAAATACGATTTTGAAAATTTCCAGTCAAAATTTGAGCATATCGAAAATAATTACGAGGGTTTCCTAAGTCTCAATACTGAAGAAACAGATAAAATAAGAAACCTTAAAGCGGGAACAAAGGTTCTTTTAAGCGGGCATATTTATACGGCAAGAGACAGCGCGCATAAACAAATCATAACTTCTCTGAATAAAAAAGAAGAACTGCCTATAAATATAAAAGATAAAATCATTTATTACACGGGTCCGTGTCCTTCACTGGGAAGTGAGCCCGTAGGTCCGACCGGACCGACAACCGCAAGGCGTATGGACAAATTTGCACAGCCTCTGTATGATTTAGGACTTCTTGCAACCATAGGCAAAGGTGAGAGGTCTGAGGAGGTAGTAGAATGCCTCAAAAAAAACAAAGGTATTTACTTTACCGCTTCAGGAGGCGCAGGCTGTCTGCTCAGTCAGTATGTGGTTTCCGCAAATATCCATGCATACAGGGAGCTTGGGTCAGAAGCCATATTTGAATACCATATCAAGGATTTCCCGCTCATAGTAGCCATAGATGCTCAGGGGAATAATGTTTTTAAGTAAAATTAATATTCTAACCGGCTTGCATAAGTAAATTAATATATTTCCATTTGAAATAAGACATTCTTAATGTAAAGATAGGTCTTTCTTAATAATTGTGACAATAGATAAAAGATGACTTCAGATTCGGCTTTTGATTTAAATAAAAGCATATTCTTGTCGGAAACCGAACAATATGAGCCAAAAACGTCAAAATTGTTCATGGGATTTTTATTTTTTGTTTTGGCGTATCTTTTTATAGATTTTATAAGTTATAAAGCGGGTGCAGAGGGCGGCATCATAAATGCGGCAATACTGATTATTATTTTGGTAGTCAGTGTTTTTGACATTAAAAAAGCTTTTTTTGCGCTAGTGCCCTTTGTCATTTTATCTGATGATTTATCCAAACACGTTTACGCAGGGGAAAAAGATTTTTTTTCAGTTCTTAATTACAGCTTAGGAAGTCTCCCTATTTTTCATATTTTTACTTATTTGCTTTTGTTTCTGCTTTTAGGAGTTTTGATTTATAAATTCACGTTTAATAAAAATAATTTGTTTCGAGTTCCAAGATTCATCGGCAGAAGCGTTTTTTATCTGATTATGCTTTATTCAGCGGCGGCGATAATAGGCTTGCTTAATTTATTTTTGTTTCCGAGAGCTTACATCAGCGATTTATCGCCTTTGCTTTATTTAGGCACTTTTTTCGGTTTGACGGCATGGCTTATTAAAGACAAAAAAGACTTAAATATCTTTATTTGGCTAATTCTGCTCACTGTCAGCGCAAAAAGTTTTGTTTGGTTCGTTCAATATCTTATAGGAACAGGCTATAACTGGGGAACTGCTTTGAGAGTTACTTTCGAGTCGGGAAAAGTTCTTCAGATAATGCTGATATTTATTTTTTCCGCAATGCTTATCAACAATAAAGATAAAGGGTTCACTGCAAGAAGGTTCTTTTATCTTTCGGCTGCGTTCATAGGATTTTTTAACCTTTTTGTATTTGCGGGCAGGATGGCATGGGTAGCAATTTTTGTAGGTTTTATAATCTTTTTGACATTTTTTTCAGCAAAAATAAAGAAAAAAGCATTGATTTCGGCTGTTCTTATTTCGGCTTTCACTTTTACCGGAGCTTATTTAATAAGACCGGACGCTTTTAAAGTTTTTGAATTAATGGCAAAAACAATACCGGCGACTTTTTCCGGAAAAATCAGTGAAGAGAATCATTCTTCGTCGGTTCGCTTTTTAGAGGCTGTAAACATAAGCAAAAAACTTACCGAACGAAAAAGCATTTTATGGGGGGAAGGGCTTGGCGCGTGGTTTGATTTCAAATACCGCACTCCTCCTTTTTCATTAACAAAGGGAGATTATTCCGAAGCAGAGATGATTTCAGGAAGGTTTTTTAAACCTCATAACACTTTTTTAAATATTTTTTTAAAAATGGGTTTAGCCGGATTATTTTTGTATTTTTACATTTTTGCAACTATTCTTGTTCAAACGTATAAATGTGCTAAATTTTATATAAAAGAACATTACTGGAAAAGTTTTTCAATAGGATTTGCCTGTTCTATGCCATTGATTTTGCTGAACAACTGGACATCAAAAATGAACCTTTTAATAGGAGTGCTTCTGGCTGTGATAATGAAAATTTACTCAATGAACAATGCCGTAAAAGAGGAAATTTTATGACCGTTAAAGCCTCTTTAATAACAACTGTGTATAACGAGATTGATTCAATCGGAGATTTTCTGGATTCTTTGGCTGATTTTTCCGTAAAGCCCGACGAAGTTGTAATAGTTGACGGAGGTTCAACAGACGGAACTGCCGAAAAAATAGAAAATTTCATCAAAAATAAAACAATTGACGTTAAAATAAAACTGATAATTGATAATACCTGCAATTTAAAACATTCTCCTTCGCCTGTGGCAAAAGGAAGAAATCTTGCAATCGAAAACACTTCCAATGAAACAATAGCAGTAACAGATGCAGGCTGTATACCGGACAAATACTGGTTTGAAAAAATAACCGAACCTTTTGCCAAAGACAACGATATACATGCGGTCGCAGGCTGGTATAAACCGATAATCAAAAATAGGTTTCAAAAATGCGCATACCCGAATATTTTCCCTGATGAAAAGAGAACTCTTGAAAATCCGGATAATTTCCTTCCGTCATCGCGTTCGGTTGCATTTACAAAATCAGCCTGGCTGAAAGTCGGCAAATATCCAGAAACCTATCTGACTGCGGAAGATACTTTGTTTGATTTGAAAATTATAAAAAAATACGGCTGTTTTTATTTTGTTCCCGAAGCCTTTGTCAGTTGGGAAGTTAAGGATAATTTAAAAGATTACGCAAAACTTATTTATAAATATGCGCTGGGTGACGGTTTTGAAAATATTAACCATAAACTTCTTTTAAGAGCGATATTGAGATTCTTTCTTTTTTTAGCTCCCGTTATAATAATATTGCAGAGTTCAGGCATAATTGGGACGTTGATTTTAGTTGCCGCGGCTGCTTTTCTGACAAAACAAGAATGGTTTTGCACTTTTATATTGTCGCTTGTAAGAGAGTTTGTTTATATAATCGGTTATATTCAAGGATATTTAGGTTATGACCTGCAAACAAAAAAATATGTCAAAAAAAACCGCAGTAATTTGGCAGGCTGATTATCCGTGGGATATCAGAATCGAAAAGCAAATTAAAACCTTTTCGGCACAGGATTTTGAAACTCACATAATTTGCCGAAATACTTCAAATAAACCCGTTTATGAAAATAACGGAAAACTCCATATTCACAGGTTTAAAAATTTCTATAAGTATCACAGACTGCTTAACTTGCTCAGCTTTCCCCTGTACATTAATCCGTTATGGCTTGTTCATATTGAAAATACGGTTAAAAAAATTAAGCCCGATTTAATAATGGTAAGAGACATACCTCTTGCCCCTATTGCTTTAAAAATAGGCAAAAAGTACAATATCCCCGTCATTGCCGATATTGCCGAACACTATCCTGCAATGATAAAAGAACTTCCCCACAGATACGGTAAAAATTTGATTTCGAGATTTTTACTTTACAGGCTGAAATGGTTTGATTTTATTGAGAAAATCACTATTGTGAATTCCGATTTTGTTTTTGTTGTAACCAAGGAGCAAAAAGAAAGATTTGTCAGCAGTTACGGTGTAAAACCCGACAAAATTGCGGTTGTTTCGAATACCCCTGATATTAAGCCCGAAGAGCTCACGCCAAAAGAGAAAAAAACTGATGAGACCGTTAAGATAATTTACACAGGCAAACTTGAAGCAGAATTCAGGGGGATTGAAATTATGCTCGAGGCGGCGGCAAAATTGGCTGAGGCTCCGGTAGAGTTCATTATTGCAGGATACGGCGATGCGCTGAAAGTGCTCGAGCAAAAAGCAAAGGATTTAAACCATAATAATGTAAGATTTACAGGCGGTTTTGACAGTAATATGCTTTACGGCTTGATAAAGGAAGCTGATATCGGGATTGTTCCCCATCTAAAATCAGATTTGACAGACTATACACTCCCCAATAAACTTTTTGACTATATGGCATGCGCTCTGCCCGTCATTTCATCAGACTTAGAACCTGTTAAACGCATTATCCAAGAAGAAGACTGCGGCCGGGTATATGATTCGGGCGATGCCGAGTCTCTTAAAAATATTATTTTAGATGTGATAAAAGATAAAAACTGCTTAACGGAAATGGGTAATAACGGTTTAAATGCTGTGAAGAATAAGTATAGTTGGACTAATGAAAGCAAAGTTATTATTGATGTCCTTGAAAGGGTAAAGCGGCATAATCCGCTGTAACGCGAAAAGTCGAGGAAATTTTACAAAGTGTTGCTGTGTTAGATATTGCAGACTGAGATTTTTTTGTGTTTTTTGCATACTTTTTGCGCGTTTTTTTGCAATTTTGCATCTCATTTCTTACCTTTTTAGACCAAAAAACGCCCAAATTCAGGTTGCACCGCACCCGCAAAAAGGCTGTTAGCGCCCCCAAAAAAGATAATTCGCAACCCATTTTGCAACCTTTCACATCAAACCCTTCCCCCGTAAGGCTGAGTAGCGAAGCACCCGTAATGTTTCGCACTGCGTTGGATTG
>CAZEDP010000095.1:0-6010 GCA_964511035.1 uncultured Gammaproteobacteria bacterium | reverse complement strand
GTCTTTCATAACTCTGTTTTTTCTTTTTTCAACCGTATTCAGGTCAGCCAAAGCAAGTTCAGTGTTAATTATTTCAATATCTTCAATGGGATTTATTTTTCCCGAAACGTGAATTATGTTATCGTCAGAAAAACACCTTACGACGTGTATAATTGCGTCTGCTTCTCTGATATGTCCGAGAAACTGGTTTCCCAATCCTTCGCCTTTGCTTGCGCCTTTAACAAGCCCCGCAATATCTGCAAATTCTATGGCGGTCGGAATGACAACATTGGTTTTAACAAGGTCTTTCAGTACATAGAGTCTTTCATCAGGAACATTGACAACGCCAACATTCGGTTCTATGGTGCAAAAGGGGTAATTCGCCGATGAAGCGCATCTTGCTGAAATCAGCGCATTAAAAAGAGTTGATTTGCCGACATTCGGCAGTCCTACTATACCTGCTCTTAGCAATTTTATGTCCTTTCAAAATTATTTTCATAACAGATTTATGGGGGATAATTCAGCCTTATCTGGACTTTATATTCGACTGTTGGTTTAATTATATATGAAACCTTTTATATTGTTAAAGGAGAAAAAACTTGTCAGACTACGAAAATTACCTTCATTATCTCGAAATAGGCGATCTTTTTTTAAAAATCGGGGATTATCAAAAAGCCGAGGAGGCGTTTACGGAAGTTACAAAGTCTTATGAACTGGGCGCTTTGGGATGGGTGAAACTAGCGAAGCTCCAGTTTGCGCAAAATCATATTTCCACGGCAAAACTCTATTATAAAAAGGCTCTTGAGCTTGATAAAGAAAGCTACGAAATATTATATAACTATGCTAATTTCCTGATGGATATGCAGGAGTTCGAAGAAGCTATCGAGTATTACAATAAAGCACTGGAGAAGGAACCCAATTTAGCTCTGGCAAATTACAACATAGGCGCTGCTCTGGCAAGGCTGGAAAAATTTGAGGAGGCAATCGGTTATTACTTAAAATCTTTAAACATGAATCCTGATGATTTTTCGTGCCATTTCGATCTTGGGATTTTGTTTTACGAAATAGGAAACATAGAACAGTCTGTAAATCATTTTGAGAAAGCATTGGAGCTAAACCCCGAATCAAGCAAATGCTACGAGTACCTTGGTCAGTGCTATCTTAAAGTCGGCAAAATCGAATCCGCCCTGGCGTGTTTTAAAAATGCTCTTAGTATTGATCCTAAAGACCTTATACTTTATTTCAGAATTGGAGATATTTATCTCAAAGAAGGTGAGCCGCAGTCAGCGCTAGATTTCTTTGAAGCAGGGCTTAAGCACAACTCCGTCGATGCTTTGCTCATTTATAAAAAGTCCTCAAGTTATGCAAGCATGAAAAAAACCGAAGAAGCGCTCAAAGAATTGGCAGTTGCAATCGGATTAAACCAAAACATAAGAGAACTTGTGCTGACCGATTTAAACTTCGGCTATCTGTTCAATAATTCGGATTTTAAAAAGATTATAAAAAAATAACTGCAAAATTATATGAATAAATTATCCTTAAATGAAGATTTTTATAAGCTTTTTCAGGATTCACGAGAAAGTCTGATTATCTGTGACGAAAATAAAAATATTGTCTGTCAAAACACATCTGCATCCGAACTGTTCGGGAACAAATATTCTCTAAGCGAAATCGAAAATTATTTTACTATTGATGCTTGTTTCCTCAGTGAAGAAGATATTGCGAAATATAATCCATTGTCTGAAGCTGTTATGACAAAAGAGTGTTTCAAGTCTGAAACGGCTTATCAGACAGGGCATAATGAGTATAAAAGATTGTTGATAAGGGGGGGTAATCTCGAAAATTTCAGAATTATTATTTTATCCGACCTGAGTGAAAAATATGAAAATGCCGAACTTAAATCAGCTTTGCACTCTATTGAAGAAAAATATGAAAAATTGGCAAAAGAAAATCAGGACAACGCCAAGCTGAAAGACATTTCTCAGGAAAATTTAATAAGAGCCGCCTTGATTAACAGGGTTTCTATGCTGATTAAAGGAACTTTTGATACAGAAGAAATAATAAAAACCGTACTTAATGAAATAGCTGAAACTCTTGGAGTACAGGGATGTTTTTATAATGAATCTGTTAAAATATGGGCGAAAAATCTTCAAAATGAGAAGATAGAAAGCTTTCCGGAAAAACTGCCTGTTGTCGAAAAGAGCCGTCAGGCAACGGTTTTAAACGATAATAAATCTGCTGTATTGGCTGTCAAAGTTATTTATCGGGAAGAAAGTTTGGGTTCATTGGTTTTTACAAACAATGATATGCAAAAAGAATGGCATAAAGAAGAAATAGCGCTTATTGAGGGTATTTCTGCACAGCTCGCTGCCGTTTTGTATCAGTCACGGCTTTTCGAAAAACTTGACAAACAGAAAAATGAATTGGAAGACGCTTTAATTAAGTTGAAAGAGGCTCAGGTACAGCTTATACAGTCGGAAAAAATGGCATCGGTCGGCAGATTGATAGCGGGAATTGCCCACGAAATAAATACCCCCATAGGCGCACTGAAAAGTAATTGCGAACTTTTGACAAAAAAGTCAATACCGTTGACCGGTAAAAAAATTGAAGATGCTGAACTGAAGTCATTTATTGACCTGTACATGCAGTTGGACGGCATAAACGAAGAAGCTGTTAAAAGAGTCAGTAATCTGGTTAAAGCTCTTAAGAATTTTCTGCATCCCGATGACGCGAATTACAAGCAAACAGATATACACGAAAATCTTAAAAGCACACTTTTGCTTTTGCGCCATGAGTTTAAAGACAGAATTAAAATAATCGAAGATTATACTGAACTGCCTGCCGTCAATTGTTTCCCTGACCTTTTAAATCAAGTTTTTATGAACATCTTGCTCAATGCTTCCCAAAGCATAGAAAAGTTCGGCGAAATTACCGTAAAAACCGAATATCTGAGAGATACCGACAGAGCCAGAATTATCGTATCAGATACGGGAAAAGGCATTGAACCAGACAACCTTGAGAAAATATTTGATCCGGGCTTTACCACAAAAGGGGTAGGAGTAGGAACAGGCTTGGGACTTTCGATTTCTTACAAAATAATTGAAAAACATAAGGGCTCTATTAATGTATCAAGTAAAATAAGCAGCGGAACCTCTTTTATAATCGAAATTCCATGTAATTAGATTAAGAAATGTAACAAAAATACTAATTTAAAAAAATCAATTAATATTAAATGTCACCTAAATATATAAAAATAGACACTCTAAATTATTAAGTTTTATTACAAACCTCCTTTTTGAACCCGAAAATATGCTATTATTAAATTGTAATTAGTGTTAGATTTACCCTTAATGCTTCTTAATGATTCCAAACAAGTTTATGCTTAAAAAAACTTAACTTAGCAGCCCGAAAAGGCAATTAATCTAAACAGTTTGTTTTAAATAATGTAGAGATATTTTTCAAGTAACAACTGTTTAATTAATTGAAAGGGCAGGGTGGTCTGTATGTAACGTCGAGGGAATGTCGGAGGAAATCCAAATGACAGTTAAAATGACCGGCAAGAAGAAGAAAACGGAAAAAACTTTTGATGAGTTGATTCATGATTTACAACACAGCAACTCTGAAAAAGTTAGGTATAATGCCGCCAGGATGTTGGGCGAGTTGGGCGATTCAAGAGCCGTTGATCCGTTAATAGATGTCCTTAAAAATGACAAAAACGGTTCCGTCAGATTGTACGCAGCAAGAGCACTGGGTGAACTCGGTGATACAGTTGCAACAATCCCTCTTATTGAATCACTCAGAGAAGACAGAAATGTCGATGTACGAGTCCGCGCAGCAAGAGCTCTTGGCCGTTTAGGCGGAGCAGAAGTTGTAGAGCCTCTCGTAGAAGCCCTAAGTGATGAAAACAGCCAGGTATGCATTACCGCCACCGATGCGCTTATTGAAATCGGTGAAGTTGCAGTCGATGCTCTTATTGAATCTTTGAGACACGAAAAAGTTAATGTAAGATGCGATGCAACAAGAGCTCTTGGTGAGCTTAACTGCATAACAGCCGTTGAACCCGTTATTGAAATGTTGAAAGACGAATGGGTTAACGTAAGAATTTATGCAGTAACATCACTCGGAAAACTTGGTGATACAGTTGCAGTTCCCGCATTAATAGATGTTCTTAAGAATTCGAAAGAAAACGAACTCGTTAGAGCAGGCGCCGCAGCAGCTCTCGGAGTACTGCGCGATGCAAGAGCACTCCTTCCTCTTAGAGAACTCATTATCGCTGCTGAAGAGCTTGGCGAATTAGAAGACACCGCTCTTAAAGCATTCAAAAAGATAATGGCAGCTAACTGGCAGAATGTGCCCGGCGCAACAAACAAAAAGGCTACAACAGTAAAATAATTGAACAACACAAAAATCACAAAGTAAGTTCAGATTTCAGAGGCAGTAAATGCCTCTGATTTTTTAATGCAAACAAGTTGGGCATTTTACATAATTCTTGGTATTAATAAAACACTTCAGACTGTTGTATTTTTCTCAATCCATTCAAGATATTCGTTGTGACCGTCTTTAATGGAGAGCATAATAATTTCAGGCAGTTCGTAAGAGTGGATGCTCAAAATTCTTTCCTTAACGGCATCAAACAATTCTTTTCTTGTTTTTATCAGCAGGATACATTCTTCTTCTTCATTTATTTTGTCCTGCCATTCATATACGGAAACAACTTTAGGAGTTATGTTTACACAGGCGGCAAGTTTTGATTCAACAAGGTTATGTGCAATCTTTTTTGCTTCCTCCAAAGAGGATGTTGTAGTAAAAACAGCACAAAATTTCACTTTTACTCCTCCTTTAAAGACTTATTAACTTATTTATTTTATACCGACTAAACTTCCTTTAAAAGAGCCGTTTGACGGTTGTCTGTGAACATATCCGTTATCTTTAGCTCCGGGCTGTCCCGTACCTGAATTGTTGGACTGATTTCTTTCAACGGTAATTCTGTCTTTGGCTTCTATAGCAAACGGTTCTTTTTTACTTCTTAAAAAATCAAGTAATGCTTCTTCTACATTGAAATCACATTTCTTAACAGCGTTCTTTTGCAATATTTTTACAATATTATCTTTTCCGTCAGATTTTGCTCTTTTAATGAAATAGGCATCATAACCCACGTAATATTTCTGATTAATATCAAAAGGAGTTTCGTTATTTTCCATGTCTAAGAGACTTATTTCTTCAACTCCTTTGGGAGATATTTTGTATTTGATACCTGAAACCTGAACTAATCCTTTTTTATTATTATTATTGTCATCAAGTGAAAGACTTCCCCAGTCAAGAATTTCAATTATTTCTTTTCCGCTGAGCCAAGCCCTATATATTCTATCCTGATAGGTAACAAGGTCTTGTATTTGCCTTTTGGAAAATGGTCCTTTGTTGAGCTTAAAATTAGTATAATCATACTGGTTCATTAAAAATGCGATATCAAGTTGAGGCTGTTTATCCTTCGCGCTTGCTAAAGTCATGGCTTTATATCTTATAGCATCTGTTAATAGCGTAAGCACAGGGTTTTCTTTAATTTTATTTCTTGTCGGGAAATAATCTTCCAGTAAAGTTCCTATGTATTCGGTTGTTTCACCCAGCTGCCCGTCAATTTTTTCATAAAAAGTTCTCGCACAATTTGTATCGGGCCATAATTCAATATCATATCTTCTGTTGTAAATATTATCGGGAATAATTTTGCCTTCTTTATCGAATTGTACTTTTAAAATCCCGTATTGTTCTCCGTTTCGCCCCGCTTGAACCATAACGGTTGCGGCTTTGTCAGGTTTGTTATCTTGAGAAATTATTTTAAAATATTTGTCATGTTTATGACCGCCGATTATGACGTCTATCCCTTCAACCTTTTTGGCGAGAAGCTCATTATTTGTTTCCCCTATATGGGAAATACATATTATTTTATCTGTTTGGGAAGACAGCTTTTTAACTTCATCTCTTACTGCGCTTATTGTTTGGTCAAATTCCCAATAATTAGGGTTATCCTGTCCTG
>CAZEDP010000094.1:0-6024 GCA_964511035.1 uncultured Gammaproteobacteria bacterium | reverse complement strand
CAATTAGTACAATTATTGAGCCTTTACGTCATGATTTGGTTTGATTTTTCAAGAACGGTGATGATTTTACTGCAAATAACATTATTTCTGATAATTTTACGATTTACCCGTCTTGCAAAGTTTCATTCGGCTGAACATCAAGCCATTAATGCCATTGAAAGGGGACTTCCGTTAACACCCGAGATTGTAAAAATGCAGGATAAGGAACACAGAAGATGCGGCACAAATCTAATGGTACTGCTTATCGGGATACAGATAATCTTTCTGTTTTCTTATGAATATCTCAAATCCCTGCATTTTCTCAATACTTTATTTGTTGTTGTCGGGCTTCTGGTATTGATTAATCACTGGAAATCTTTTGGATATTGGATACAAAAATATTTCACAACCGTAAAGGCGGGTGAAAAGGAGATATTGAACAGTATCGAAGTCGGAAAAGAACTGCTGAAAAAACAAAAAGAAGATCCTGACTTTACCCCTCCCTCGGGATTAATGAAATTCTGGAATACGGGGATTGTCTATATTTTTGTCAGTTTTATTTTTACTTTAGAGATGCTGGGCTGGCTTTTCAGGACGGTTTTTCAGAATCTTTTGAACTAAATATCCGGTTTTTTATAATCCGAAAATTTTTTTTAAAAAAAAGGCAATTTTTATTATGTTCTGTTTTTATATAATCAGATTAGAATTTTTGAGAATAGGGAAATGATTAATTTAAATTGTTCTTATCAGACAATAAGTCTTACAAACAGAACAAAGCAAGTAAATCCTAGAAATTATGTTGTCAACTTTGGTAATCGTGAAAATGATTTGGGAGTAATAGATGGAATTGTAAAGGATGCAAATAAAAAATCAACCGGCGGATATGCCTTAGTGAGGATAATTAAATTAGGAGAATTTTACAAACAATATCCGACAGAAGTTACAAACGCGATTAATAAAATAATTAAATTTCACATAGCTGATGATTTAAAACTTAAATATTACGACAGTCAAAGTATAATTAATCAAGTTTGTAAAACTATAGAAAAACATAATATGATTGAACTTCAAGATATCCTAAAAAAAATTGCTGTTTACAAATTTAGATAATCTGTTCCCTAAAAACATGCCTAAGCCAAAACCAAGAACCGACCCTGCTGTTCCTGTTGTGATTGCCAAAAATGAACTCAGTAAAGCGCCTGCTCCAAGTGTTGCTGTTACAGTAACAGCAGATTTGTCAACCTGTTTATAATCTTTTTTCTTAACTGAATCAATTATTTTCGGAATTTCCAACAGACCTAAAAATATTAAGCCTAAAAGAGTTATTCGATTTGCTGTTAATACTAATGTTTTCTTTATTAATGAGCCTTTTGGGTTGATATATTGCCTGTATATTGTCTCTGATTTGTTTATAAGCGGATAATGAATGTTTTTTTCAAAAACTTCAGTGTTATTTTTTATATTAAATTTTTCAAATATTTTTTTCATAGGTTTTGTTTCTGCAAGGGTTATATCTGCATTTTCTAAAATCCACCTGCCGATACCAGATTTCATCAAAAAGTTTTCAACGCTTGTGCCTGCAAAGAATTTGAACCTGACAAAATAGTCTTTCGGCGCTTGTGTTTCTGTTTTACCTATTATTGATAAACCGTCTCTAAGGTCTTCATGCAGGTTTATTACTCCCAACAATGCTAAAGACAATAATCTAAATGGGTTGTTATCCGAATTATTATTGTTTTTAAGAGTTTCATATCTTTTGACAATCGGCAGAGAACTTAAAGCTCCCGTGAGATAAATATTATTACTGCCGTCTGACTTGATGCCTGTTAGTTTTGTAAAAGTATCGTATTTATTCACTTCATTGAGCAATATTGCAGTATTAGGAATGAAAGAGCTGCATACAGCTTTAATTTCGTTTATTTCCTGCTGTATTTTAGGATTGAGGCTGTAACTTTGAATTTGATCTTTGATATTTTTTAACGGCATTGTTAAATTTTCCTGCTTGTCTTCTTTGGCAGGATTCGCTTGAAAGTGCAGATTTACAAGGCTTTTTGTCAAATCTTCCTTCCTGAAATTTTTAGCCTGAATTTTCCCATAAGATTTTATTGAGAATTGCTTCTCTTATATATATAAAAACAATTTTATTTGAGAAATTGACTCGGAATTGGATTTATTTTCTGTCTATACTGGATAAATTGAAATCGTCATTCTGAGGCTCTGCCGAAGAACCCCATTATAACAGACCATGAGATGTTTCTTATTACTCAGCTCGACAAAACTCTTAACGCATGCCTTAAGAGCTCTTCGGCGTCGTCCTGATTTTCAGCGGAGGCAAGCGCTTTTTTAAGACTTTCGTCAATTTCTTTTTTGAAATACCCCAGTGATAACAAAACGCTTTCAGCTTCAAAATAACTTTCTTTAATTTCTGCAGATTCTCCGGTATTAGAAGCTGATGAATCGCCTCCGGCATGCTGATGCCAGTTTATCAATTTGTCCTTAAGCTCCAGTATTATGCGTTGAGCAAGTTTCGGACCTATGCCTTTGATTTTTGACAGAGCTTTTACGTCACTTTTTATAACAACGCCCGCAAGCTGAGATGCTGGAAATTCATCCAACATCATCAGTGCTATCCTTAGCCCTATACCCGAAACGCTGATTAAGATTTTGAACAAATCCCTGTCTTCCCTTGCGCTGAATCCGCAAAGACACATTGTATCTTCTTTGTGAATGAGCGATGTGTAGATTTTAGCTTCCTCGTGGGTTTTTGAAAGAGCATTAATTGTCCTTTTATTTGTAATAACCGAATAACCGATATTGTTGACTTCTATTACAAGCTGGCACCCGCACGGAGCCGCATCGGTTTTGGAAACAATTTTTCCTTTTAAATAATTTATCATTGCATCAGGCTCATGTTACTTTCTTCTATTAATTTCAAATCCTCTGCGGGCAATATTCCCGTTGTGGTTAGGTAATTTCCAACAAGCAAAGCATTCACTCCGGCTTTTATCCCCATTTTTTGATATTCTTTAGAGAATCTCATTGCCCTTCCTCCTGCGTACCTGATGAGCGAATTTGGAAGGATTATCCTGAATATTGCGAGGGTTTTCAGGATTTCTTCTTCGTCTATGGCATCAACGTGATTTTCCAGTGGAGTTCCCTTTATTGGATTTAGAAAATTCACGGGAACAGAAACCGGATTAAGTTCACTGAGTTCCATCGCAAGTTCTATTCTTTGCTCTCTTGTTTCACCCATGCCGATAATTCCGCCGGTGCAGGCTTCAATGCCGTAGGACTGAATTAGTTTAACTGTGTTAATCCTCTCTTCGTAAGAATGTGTCGTGCAGATATTATTATGGAAAGACTTACAGGTGTTTAAATTATGGTTGTACCTTTCCAGTCCGGCAGATTTCAGTTCTCTGACCTGTTTTTCGTCAAGAATCCCTAAAGACGAACAGCTGTGAAGCCCTTCAATATTTGCAACCGTTTCTATCATTTTCAAAATCTGTTTAAAGTCTTCATCATCCGGCTTTCTTCCTGAAATAACCGTACAAAACCTGCTTGCACCGTTTTCTTTAGCGCTCAAAGCTGCATTTCTAACTTCTTCAAGCGAAAGCAGAGGATGGCATTGAGTATCAGTTTTGTAATGAGAACTTTGAGAACAGTATTTGCAGTCTTCGCTGCAGCTTCCTGTTTTCGCGCTGATTATGCTGCAAAACTCGACTTTACTGCCGAAATTTTCCTTTGTTATTTTAGAGGAAATTTCAATCAATTCTTCCGCAGGGAGATTATAAAGCTCCAAATACTGCCCTGTTTTTTCATAAATCTGCATTACTAAGATTTTTTCCTTTTTTGTTTAGAACTGTGCCAAAAACCTGACATCGTTGTTAAAGAAAAGCCTGATGTCGTTGATTGCGAATTTGAGCATGGCAAGCCTTTCAACGCCCATTCCGAATGCAAAGCCGGAATATACTTCAGGGTCTATTCCTACGTTTTTAAGCACGTTGGGGTCAATCATACCGGCGCCGAGAATTTCAAGCCAGCCTGTTCCCGAGCATGTCCTGCATCCTTTACCTGAACACATAATGCACTGCACATCTATTTCCGCGCTCGGTTCGGTGAAAGGAAAGAAACTTGTTCTAAATCTTGTCGGCCTCGTTTGTCCGAAATACTGCCTGATAAATTCGTTCAAAGTGCCTTTTAAATCGCCGAAAGTAACCTCTTTATCGACAAGAAATCCTTCAACCTGATGGAAAAGGTTATTTTTCCTGCTGCTTACGGCTTCTGCCCTGTAAACCCTTCCCGGACTGATAACTCTTAGGGGCGGGGATTTTTTCTCCATTTCCCTGATTTGCGAATTGGACGTCTGGCTTCTTAAGAGTACATGAGGGGCAATTTCAGTATAGAAAGTATCCTGCATGTCTTTTGCCGGGTGATCCGGCGGAAAATTCAGCCCTTCAAAGTTATAATATTCGGTTTCAACTTCGGGACTGTTTTCGTTATCAACAATGGAAAATCCCATTCTGCCGAATATGGAAACAATTTCGTTTATTGTTGAAGTCAGAGGATGGACTTTTCCAAAGGGTTTGTATTTCCCCGGAAGGGTTATGTCAATTTTTTCGCTTTCCAGTTTTAAATTCAGCGATTTTTTATGCAAAATTTCGTATTTTTCGTTAGTTTTTTCTTCAATTTCTGTGGCTACTTTATTTGCAATTTCTCCGACAACCGGACGTTCTTCCGGCGAAAGGTCTTTTACGCCTCTTCGGATGAGATTCAATTCTCCTTTTCTGCCGAGATAATTAATTTTAATATTTTCAATTTCTTCGACAGACTGAGCTTTTTCAATTTCTCCAAGAGCTTTTATTTTCAGTTGGTTCAGCTTTTCCTTCATATATGCCTCAAATCTTAGTTTATGTGTTTTTCACAACCTGAAATTTCTATTTAATTATAATACGAACGGATTTGATAATAAAAATGTATAGCCGAAATCTTTTTTGATAAAATTCTTTATGTTTAGAAACAGTTTTTTAAGGAAATAAATAAATTAATTATGCGTGATATTAAATCTGATTTTTTAGGAATAATAAGGTCATTCGGGCTTGTTTTCGGTGACATCGGGACGAGTCCCATTTATACTCTGACGGTTATTTTTCTGCTTCTAAAACCGACCGCGGAAAATGTAATCGGGGTATTATCTCTCATAATATGGACTCTTGTGCTTTTAGTCACCGTAGAATATTCATGGCTTGCAATGAGCCTCAGCAAAAAGGGTGAAGGCGGAGATATAGTTCTCAGGGAAATACTTATATCGCTTTTAAAGTCATCCCGAAAGATAGCATTTTTCACTTTGCTAACCTTTATATCAGTTTCACTGCTGATAGGCGACGGAGTTATAACTCCGGCAATCAGTATTTTGAGTGCTGTTGAAGGTATGCTTTTAATTCCGGGACTTCAAAACCTGCATCAGGGAGCATTAATTTTTATTGCAGCGACAATAGCAATAGTTCTTTTTACTTTTCAAAAGAAAGGTACAGAAAAGGTCTCAGGTGCTTTTGGTCCGATAATGACTATATGGTTTTTAATTCTGGCAGTATCGGGAATTTTTTCCATAATGGACTTCCCGCAGGTGCTAAAAGCCGTTAACCCTTATTACGGAATTAACTTTATTGTGCAAAACGGTCTTGCAGGATTTTTTGTACTCTCCGAAGTAATTCTTTGCGCAACCGGCGGTGAGGCTTTATATGCAGATATGGGGCATCTCGGAAGAGTTCCGATTGTCAGAGCATGGTTTTTTGTATTTTTTGCTCTGGTAATAAACTATATCGGGCAGGGCGCTTTTGTAGTCGCTCACCCTGAAACAAAAAATATTTTATTTGGAATGATACTTCATCAGTGCCATTTCTTATACATTCCTTTCCTTATTTTGAGCATAATGGCTACGATTATCGCGTCGCAGGCAATGATAAGCGGCATGTTTTCCATTGTTTTTCAGGGAATTACGACACATATTATGCCAATGTTTAAAGTTGACTACACTTCGGAAAAATT
>CAZEDP010000093.1:0-6044 GCA_964511035.1 uncultured Gammaproteobacteria bacterium | reverse complement strand
GCTGTGTATGTAGTAATAGTTCTGGCATCCACCGTTAAAATGCTTTTATCTGAATTGTAATTAGTTTTGACGCCGAGATGATTTATGACTTCTATCATTGTTTTTACGTCTGTCAATTCAGGCACATTGTGAATTTCACAGATATCATCCAATAAAATTGATGCAGCCATTAACTTTAAGACTGCATTCTTTGCTCCGCCTATTGATACTTCGCCTTTTAATTCTCTTCCGCCTTTTATAATAATTTTTTCGCTCAAAATTATCCTCCTGATGCGACGGGATGACACTTTCCGCCTGAAACAAAAACAAAAAACACTTTGTCATGAATAATTATATTACGATTATAATTGTATTTATCGATAATTAGAATGAATTTTACAATAATCTTAACAGCTTTGGAAACTTAAGAGCTTCGGACGTTTCAAAAAACTTAATATTTGCTTAAATCTTGTAGTAAAATATATTTGTGAAAATAATTAGCAGTATACGGAGTTTAATCCGTCGAAAGATAAGCTGAGTAATCAAATCGTTTAAGAGGAATTTCAAAATGAAGATGCATCAATCAACAGGCGTATATGTAACCTTGTTTTTAATTATTATTGCTTTTGTGGCATCGGTTTTTACTACTAAAACCGAGACCGTAAAAGAAATTTCTTATACAAAGTTTGTCAACATGGTTGATAAAGGCGAGATTGAGTCGGTCAAAATATCCGACAACATTCTTTCTGCTAAACCCAAACAGCATCCGCTTTTTGCAGGTCCTCAGACGGGTTCCGAAAAAAATAACGCAAACCAAACCGCTGTTGTTTACAAGCTTTTAATTCCTTCCGACAGTCAGAGTCTTTTAAATAAGCTTGAACAAAAAAATGTCGACATAACCGTTGAGCCTCCAAGTAACTCAGGACAGCTAATCGGATTGATAGGGTCTTTGATTTTGCCGATATTTATAATTCTTATAATAGTGTTTATGTTTAAAAGCGCTCAAGCCGGCGGTTCTCAAGCTATGTCGTTCGGTAAGAGCAAAGCCAAAATGCAGTTGGACAGCAAAGTAAAGGTTACTTTTAACGATGTTGCAGGTATAGACGAAGCCAAACAGGAACTTGAAGAAATAGTAGATTTCTTGAAAAACGGCGAGAGATATATTGCATTAGGGGCTAAAATCCCTCGAGGCGTTCTGCTTGTTGGCGCGCCGGGTACAGGTAAAACCCTTATGGCAAAAGCCGTCGCAGGTGAAGCAGGAGTGCCTTTCTTCAGCATAAGCGGTTCAGACTTTGTCGAAATGTTTGTCGGCGTTGGCGCATCAAGAGTTAGAGATCTCTTTGATCAGGCTAAAAAACACGCTCCCTGTATTGTTTTTATAGATGAAATAGATGCAGTCGGCAGACAGCGCGGCGCAGGTTTAGGCGGCGGGCATGATGAAAGAGAACAAACTCTTAACCAGCTGCTTGTTGAAATGGACGGATTTGACGGGACAACGGGAATAATTATTATTGCTGCGACTAACCGTCCTGATATCCTTGATAATGCTCTTTTGAGACCGGGAAGATTTGACAGACAAGTGGTAATCGACAAGCCTGATATTCAGGGCAGAGAGCAAATATTAAATGTTCATGCCAAAGGCAAACCGCTTGCAAAGGACATTGACCTCAAAGTCATAGCAAAAAGGACCCCGGGTTTTACGGGAGCTGATTTATCCAATCTTTTGAACGAATCCGCTCTTCTTGCCGCTCGTCAAAACAAAAAAGAAATTGAAATGGCTGATATAGAAGAAGCAATAGACAAAATAATTGCCGGCCCCGAAAAGAAAAGCAGGATTATTTCAGAAAAAGAAAAAGAAATTATTGCTTACCATGAAGTCGGACATGCCCTTTTGTCAAAACTCTTGGAGCATTGTGATAATTTGCATAAGGTTACCATTATTTCGAGAGGAATGGCTCTTGGAATAACTATGACCCTTCCTGAAGGGGATCAGGTTCTTTATTCAAAAACGCAGCTTCTTGACAGAATGGCTATGATTTTGGGCGGAAGAATTGCCGAAGAAATAGTATTTAACGAAATCACGACAGGCGCACAGAATGACCTTGAAAAAGTAACCGAACTTGCCAGAAAAATGGTTACAGTTTACGGCATGAGTGAAAAAATGGGTCCGATGACATTTGGCAAGAGGAATGAACATATTTTCCTCGGCAGAGAATTCGGGCATGAAAGAGATTTTTCGGAAGAAACTGCAAGCAAACTCGATAATGAAGTCAAAGCCATTGTCGAAGAGCGTTATAATCTTGCCAAAAAACTGCTTGTCGAAAATAAAGATATGATTGAAGAAATAGTCAAAGTCCTGCTTGAAAAAGAAACTCTCGACGAAAAAGAAGTCGATGAAATTATTGAGAGAGTTAAGCAGGAAAGAAATCAGAATCCCGCATAAATTTGATGCGGATTTGATTTTGCAGTATTAATTTACGTGTAAGAAAGTTTTGCATGGGTAATAAAATGGAAAAAATTGAACGCCAAAAATCGCCAACTCAGGATGCGAAGAAAAGAATAACTAATTTTGAAGAAGTCGAAAATAATTTCAGCGATGAGCAGGCATTGAAAGAAGCCTCGCGCTGTTTGAACTGCAAAAACCCTAAATGCGTTCCGGGATGTCCCGTAAACATTGACATACCGGGGTTTATTTCACAAGTTAAAGAAGGCAATCTTGATGAAGCAGGCAAAATAATCAGAAAAACGAGCCTTCTGCCGTCAGTTTGCGGAAGAGTATGCCCGCAGGAAAGACAGTGTGAAAAATTCTGTATCCTTGGCATTAAAAGTGACTCGGTAGCAATAGGCGCTTTAGAAAGATATGTCGGAGATAATACCGATGCTGAAATGTCAAAGATACAACCGACAGGAAAAAAAGTTGCAATAGTCGGCTCAGGTTGTGCGGGGATAACGGCTGCCGCTGACTTAGCACGTGCAGGTCATAAAGTAACGGTTTTTGAAGCGCTTCACGCATTAGGCGGAGTTCTCAGATACGGGATACCCGAATTCAGACTTCCAAGAACTGTTCTGGACAGGGAAATTAACAGTTTAAAAGATATGGGTGTTGAGTTCAAAACTAACGTTGTCATCGGTAAATCTTTATCAATAAAAGACCTTTTTGATGAGGGATACTCCGCAGTGTTTATTTGCAGCGGAGCAGGCGCGCCCAAAATGATGCATATAAAAGGTGAAAACCTTAACGGAGTTTATAGCGCAAATGAATTTCTGACAAGAATAAATCTCATGCAGGCTCATAAGGAAGAACACCACACTCCTGTCAGGATTGGTAAAGTTGCCGCGGTTATCGGCGGAGGCAATGTTGCAATGGATGCTGCCAGAACCGCAAAAAGAATCGGTTTTGACAATGTGACAATTATATACAGACGTTCAGAAAGCGAACTTCCTGCAAGAAAAGCAGAAATTGAGCATGCTCAGGAAGAAGGCATAAACTTCCTTTTCCTGCATTATCCTTTGGAAATCCTCGGCAAGGAAGGTAATGTTACCGGCATAAGACTTCAGGCAACCGAACTTGGAGAACCGGATGCTTCAGGCAGAAGAAAGCCCGTTGATATAGAAGGCAAAACCCTTGATTTTGAAGCGGATACAATTATTGTCGCACTGGGAACAGACCCCAACCCGATAATTCAAAGGTCAGCCGTTGATGATAACTTGAATCTCGTAACCGATAAAAAGGGATATATTATTATTGATGCTGAAACAGGTTTGACATCAATACCTGATGTTTATGCCGGCGGTGATGTTGCGCCGACCGGAGAATCTACAGCCATTAATGCTATGGGCGCAGGCAAAATTGCCGCAAAGGCCATAAATGAAGCGTTGAAAGCAAAATAAAAATCCAAGTTTATCATTAATTTTTGTAAATATTTGCATATTAATTTAGCATAATATTTTGTGTTCGGTTTTTAAGCATACATAAAATATTTTGGAGGCTATTGTGCAAATAACTTTTAACCCTTTAATGAATTTCAATAAAAGTATCAACTCCCGCCAATCTCAAAACATTCAAAGCGCAAATAATGCTGTCAGTTTTCAGGCTTTGCCGAATCCGGCAATGATTGCAAAGTATCGTTATCCCAATCAGCACGAAATACTTGCCATTCTCGGCAGACCTAAACTGCCTGTCGAAGATATTAAATACCTTGTTCAGGAAAGCTTAAGCCTTCCGGGTTTGACAAAAACTTCCCAAATTATCGACAAAGCCTGCGAGATATTAAAAGGCAAAGAAGAAGTCATGCTGGAACTTGCCGGAATCGCGTTTAAAAAGAAAAATTATGAAGAAGCCGCAAAAATTCTCGGGTTTACGGCACAGAACTACTCAGTTAATTCAAAGGGAATTGAATCCTTGAAAAACCTGTATTACACTCCTCATCCTGACAGAAGCGGTATTTACGAATCAATACTAAAATCAGTGGATAAGTTTATTGGCGTACATAACACCGAAGAAAAGGCATTTGATTTGCTCAAGACTTTATTTATAATGCATGAAAATGAAGTCGCACCCCTCTATAAGAAAGTTTTTCTTTCTTCTATTGAAAAAGCACAAAATCCGGAACTTGTCATAAAATATGTTGACAACTTTGGCAGTCATGATAACTTTGTAGAGCATATAGAACCCCTTCTTCTGAATAAGAGGACACAAAAAGGAGCTATCTATATATTTAGTGACCATTTGCGTTATGCGGATTACAAAGGTGGATTAAGCCATTATATAGGTCTTCTGGACAGGCTGGCATCATCAAAAGAAACAGCCGATCTTGGCTTCAGACTTATTAAATATTCATTTGTAAGTCCTAAAATGGACAATGAAGGACTGAATATATTCAGAAAAGCTGCTCAAAATCCTGATTTAAAAGACATATTGTTTAAACATTTAGAATTGAAGCCTTCAGAAGACGGTATCCTTCCCAAATCTTTAACTTACCCGAGGAGAGGCATAAGTAATATTCTTCTAAATTTATTCCCCGAAGAAAAATATACACAACCTATTTTTGAAAAAATCAGACCAATGTTTGAAAGCGGTAATAATGCAGATAAAATTTTGTTCTATGAAAATATAGGACGGTTTTTGTCTTGTTCCGAAACATCGGATGAAGCCCTGAAAATTCTTAAAGAGGGCTTTGAGGACAAACATGTCGATATAAGATTGTCCTCTATTGATGCGGTAGTTAAGATGCTTGATGATGAAAAACTGTTTAAGCAAGCAGACGAACTGTTATGGGATGCAATAAGAATTGATTACAATATGCTGGCACGAAATAACGGCGTATATACACTGAGTATGCCTATGGGAATCCGACAAACAGTTATAAAAATGTATGATAATGTTACAAGCGCCCTTGGGAAAAAACCGGAAGGTATTGAAAACATTAAATCGCATGCCAAAGAATATCTTGATCTTCGCTCTGAATTAATAAATTCAATTTTAGATAAAAAGGACATGGTTACCAAATCTCTGGCAGATATAGGAATATAATTTATCGATTTAAACAAAATAAAACTTTGTTTCTTATTCCTTCAGTTGAGTTTGAAAACTCCATAAAAATGGAATAATAACTCTGTATGCTTAAATGAGCAAATAAATACTGTCTTTGTCGGATATTAAATTAGAGAAAAACCCCTTAAAATGTAAGTAATCAGGCAGGGAGTATAGAAATGTCGATAAGTTTTAGCGGAATTGGTTCCGGCTTACCTATTGATGACTGGATAAATGCTTTAATCGCGGCTGAGCGTCCTTCTGTTGATAAACTTTACACTAAGCAAAGCCAGATTCAGACTTCAAAAACAGTCCTCAATACAGTTGAAGGCAAATTTTCTTCCCTGAGAAGCTATATTGAAACTATAACTGATTCTAACGTGTCTTCGAGTTTTGACCTTTTCTCAAAAAGATCCGCATCAAGTTCTGATACCTCGATTGCAACAGCAACAGCCTCCAACGGCGCTGCGATTCAAAATATTTCACTTAAAGTAAATACCCTTGCGACATCAACAAAAGCATACAGCACAAG
>CAZEDP010000092.1:0-6054 GCA_964511035.1 uncultured Gammaproteobacteria bacterium | reverse complement strand
CGCAGCGCAGCATTCCGGAATTTGTCAAAGTGCTATATCGTTATTTTGGAGAATCTCCGGAAGTTTAATTTTTCCCATGTAATTATCTTACCTCAATTGCCTATTTAGCAATAAATAATCTGCTTAATCAAAACACTGTGCCTTTTGCATTTATAACATCCTGTTTTTTTGTTTGTACACGTAAGCCAGAATTTCAGCAACGGCTAAATAAAGTTCTGCCGGTATCATTCCGTCAACGGGGACTATTTTGTACAGAGTCCTTGCCAGCGGTTTATCTTCAATAATCGGAACCTTATTATTTTCGGCGATTTCTTTAATTTTAAAAGCGACGTAATCAACGCCTTTGGCAACTACTCGCGGAGCGGGCGCTTCACTGGTGTCGTATTTAAGCGCCACTGCATAATGCGTCGGGTTTGTGACTATAACGTCGGCTTTCGGCACTTTAGTTGCCATTCTCTGGAGTGCAAACTGCATTTGAATGCTTTTAATTTTTGCTTTTACCTGCGGGTCTCCTTCGGCATTTTTTGCTTCGTCTTTTACCTCTTCTTTTGTCATTTTTAAGGATTTCTCGAACTCGTAATGCTGGTATTTTTTATCGATTATGCCTATAAAAAACAGAATTATGCATATCTGAGTTATCATTTTGAATATTATTGCGCTGATTGTAGCTAAAGAAACTTGCATATCAGCGCCAAGAAGACCGAAAATCTTTTCTTTTTCTCCAAGAATAACCGAATAAGCCACTCCCCCAACAATAAGCATCTTTGCAAAAGACTTTAAAAGTTCAACTATTGCATTCAAGTCAAAGAATTTTTTAAAACCCTTTAAAATAGAGGCGGGGCTTAATTTATTAAAATCAGGTTTTATTGCCTGAAAACTTAAGAGAAAACCTATTTGAAAATAATTAACGGCAATTCCAATAATTGTCAGCAGCACCAGAAAAGGCAAAACCGACTGAATTGTGAGATTAATATACGGGGTTAAATACCCGAGAAAGCTTTCATTTGTAATTTGCGAACCGTCAAGATGCGTAAAAATATCAACAGAAATATATTTCAGTTTGTTAAAAATATAAGGCATGAATATAAACAGCAGATACAGACCGGCAGCAAGCATAATAGCGGCATTAAAATCCTGACTTTTTTCAACCCGTCCCTGATTTCTGGCTTCCTCTCGCCGCTTGGGGGTTGCGCTTTCTGTTCTTTCGCCTGACATTAAATCTCCTTAAATAAAAATAGTTTCAAGGTTTTTAAGCATATTTGACAGCAAGCCGGTCATATAAACCGCTGTTGTTGACATAAAAAGTGCCACGCACAGCAAACCGATGTATATTTTCAGAGGCAAACTTACCATAAAGATATTCATCTGAGGCATTATCTTTGACACAAAGGCAAGAGCAATATCGGTTATGAATAACAGACCGAAAATCGGCATAACAACGGCGAAGGCAATCGGGAAAAGCTGGCTGGTAAAGTAAAGAATATTTTCCACCAGCTTATTTGTAATATCAAAATTAATACCAATCGGAATAGCCGAGTAGCTTCCGTAAATACTTTGAAACAGCTGATGATGCCCGTTCAGAAAAATAAAAATCATACTGGCGGTAAACAAATATAATTGTCCGACAACGGGGGTACGCTGTCTTGTAACCGGATCAAGCGTTTCCGCAATAGCGAGCCCCATTTGGATACTTAAAAGCTGACCGCCGATCTGTATTCCTATGAAAATCAGCTGAGCGCAAAAACCTACAAGTATGCCTATAAACAGTTCTTTAAAAAGCATTAAGAATAGCATAATCAGGTTTGTCGGCACAGCGAAATTCGAATGCTGTAAGATAAACGGATACATTATAAATGCGCTTAACGCAACAAGGGCGGCTTTCGCCTGCATAGGCACAGGAAACGTAGAAAAAAGCGGAGCTGTGGCAATCATTCCGCCGAGTCGGCACATGACGAGAATCATTATTATCAGACTTTTATATGAAAATATGACCGATAAATCACTGTTCATAAGCTTATCTTATATAGTTATTCATATTGCTGAACATTTCATAAATGGTGTTCGTGTAAACCTGAAGCATCCATGGGGCAAGAAAAATTATGGTAAGAATGCCGGCAACGATTTTAGGAACGAAAGTGATCGTTGATTCCTGAATTTGAGTAACCGCCTGAAAAATACTGATTATCAGACCCACAACCATACTGACAATCAAAACCGGAGCTGAAAGTTCAAGCGTTATCATTAAAGTTTTTTGTAGGAGCGTTATAAATTCTAACTGTGTCATTTTTTATTTCCCCGAATTAAATTTTATGAAAATCCCATAACCAAAGATTTGGCAATTAAGTGCCACCCGTCAATAAGAACAAAAAGAATGATTTTAAAAGGCATAGATATCATAACCGGTGGCAGGAAGAGCATACCCATTGAAACAAGGATACTGGACACAACGATATCAATAATCAAAAAAGGAATAAACACCATAAAACCTATTTTAAAAGCAGTTTTCAACTCGCTGATGATGAAAGAAGGAAGCAGAACATAAGTCGGGACATCAGCCGCCGTTTTAGGAGCCGGTATTTTAGACATCTGAACGAATAATGCAAGATCCGATTCCTCGGTTTGCCTCAACATAAAATTCCGCAGTGGCTCAAGTCCTTTTTTAAGAGCCGCCTGCTGTGTAATTTTACCCTGCATATAGGGCTGATAGGCTGTTTTATTGATTTCGCTGATTGTAGGAGACATTACAAAAAAGGTTAAAATAAGAGCCAAGCCGACTATTACCTGACTGGGAGGCAGCTGTGGCGTACCCATAGCCTGCCTTACAAGAGACAGAACAATAACAATCCTTGTAAAGGAAGTTGTCATGATTAATATGCTCGGGGCTAAAGTCAATACAGTGAGCATTATCAGGATTTGTATCCCTTTGCTGAACTCCTGAGGACTGTTTGCCGTTCCGCCGACATTGATATTAATGGAAGGTATTCCGACCTGCTGAGCATTTGCTGCTGACAGGCAGACAAAAACGCCTAAAAAAGCTAATAAAAGCAGCGAAAAAAACTTTATAAACTTATTCATACTAAACCCCGATTCCCTGCCCAAAAAGGACTATTACAATTATTAAGGATAATTTATATAAATATCATCCTTTATGGGTTCTATTTTACATATTTTATGGGTGCTTTAGCAACAGGAATAAAACAGCGTCACTGCAAATCAGGTCTTAAAGCCTTGGCTCTGCCCTGATAAATGTGGCTGATTTCCTTTTTTCCAAGCTTTGTATAGAACAGAATCATCACCCTGATACACTTTTCGATACTTCCCTGAACGGGAATTTCCCGTGCACAAACCATAGGGGTATCGTTCCAGTTAAATTCAATTCTTGCCCATTTAGCCGGAAAATCAGCGTCAATATCGTTTGTTACTGTAAAGACTGCCGAAATAATATCATCGGATGCTATTTTATTTCTTTCGAGTATTTCTTTTAAAAGTTCAACCGTAGCAGTTTTAATCCCCTCAACAGTGTTTTCTTCAATCGATACAGCGCCTCTTACAGCTCTAACTTTAAGTTTTCTAAACATTTATTCCTCAAATAATAAAAAATTACGTTAACAAAATTATACATGTTTTACTTTCATTAAGTTTCTTAAGAAATGTAAAAAAGATTTTAAAAACCCCGCTTAACTTAGCGGGGTTTAAAGTTGTTTGAAAAACTAATTTTGTATCGGAACTACAATCTTTTGTCCGATTTGCAGTTTATTCGGGTCACTCATTTTGTTGGCATCCTGAATTACCTTGATTTTTGTCGGATCCGAAGTTCCGTAATATTTTAAGGAAACTTTTTCAAGGGTGTCACCGCTTTGAATGACGTAAATTTCCTGCTGTCCTTCTGATGTAGTTGATTGAGCTTCCGAAGGACTTGCTGTGGTAACTGACACCGGCTGAACCGGTTTAACCTGAACCTGAGAATTCCCTTTTTTCCAAAGATTCAAATCTGTGTATCCTTCATTCGAAGTTTTACCCAGATTAAGAATTGTTGTTACGAGGAACATGCAGAGTACGCCTGTAACAAAACCGATAGCGAGGTAAAACCCGGGGGATTTTTCTTCTTTAGAATTAATCTTATAACCCTGCCAGAGTATATCAAGCTCGCGGTCTTTATCGGACCTTACATAAACTCCCGGCGAAGAGTCATAAGGGGAACCGGATTTGTCTGATAATAATTCTTCCAAAGCTGCTATCCTTTCCTTTGATATTCCCGGCTTATGAAGAGTACTGCTTTTCATTATAACTAACCCTCAACTTTACTTCCTCACTTGTCTGCATTAGGCTAAAAATTTAATAAAATTTCTTTTATGTAATTATAGCAAAACCATAATAAATAAGTCCTGATATATAATCAAGTAATTATGCAACAATATTAAGATTAGTTATTACAAAAGATTTTAAAATTTGCTATTATAATATGGTTAAATTCTTAAATAATGAAAGAGGTTTGGATTATGGCGAGAATTATAAGACCGGTTTGGGCAATAAGATGTACCCAGTCAGGATGCAAGACTTTATTTGAAGTTGCAACCCTTAAAAACGGGCAGACTCAGGAAGTTATTTGCCCTGCTTGCGGTGAACACTATGTTTATCCTCCTTCAGACGGAGACGAATCAACACGGGTTAATGAATCTTAACATTAATAGCAAGAGATATAATCCATACAGCAAATATCTTGAAGATTTATTCAACTGCAAAGTTTATAAAATAACTATTGACGCAGGATTTAGCTGTCCAAACAGAGACGGCTCAATTTCTTATGACGGCTGTATTTTTTGTGACAGCGGAGGCTCATTCTCTCAAGCGCACAGTTCTCGTCTTTCCGTTGAAGAGCAGGTCGAAGCAGGGATTAACAAACTCGAAAAAAGATTCAAAGCAAAAAAATTTATTGCCTATTTTCAGGCTTTTTCAAATACATACGCCGATATTAATACCCTAAAGCAGGTTTATGATAAAGCTTTTTTAAACGAAAAAGTTGTCGGTCTTTCCATTGGAACAAGACCTGACTGTATAGACAGCGAAAAAATTGAACTGATAAGCTCTTATGCCAAAAACAAAGAAGTATGGATTGAATACGGGCTTCAATCAGTGCATGACAAAACCTTAAAACTTATAAACCGTGGGCATACTGTGCAGGATTTTTATGATGCCGTGAAATTAACCAAAGACAAAGGCATTAAGATATGCGCCCACGTTATAATAGGGCTGCCGGGCGAAACCCATGACGATATGCTTAAAACAGCAGATATTCTGGCAAATTTAGGTATTGACGGAGTTAAAATACATCTTTTATGCGTTCTGAAGGGTACTAAACTTGAAGAAATGTATAAAAATAATGAAGTTAAGATTCTTGAAACCGACGAATATATTTCGCTCACTTGTGATTTTCTGGAAAAGCTTCCTCCCCAAACGGTTATCCAAAGGCTTGCAGGTACGGGATTAAAGCCGATTCAGGTAGCTCCCAAATGGATTGGTGCTAAATTTAAAATGCTTAATTATATTGATGCGGAGCTGCAAAGACGAAATTCCTTTCAGGGAATTTATTATGGGAATTGTGACAAATAATGGCAGGATGGGCATACTTTGCCCATCATTAATTTTTTCCTGTTCAGTTTAAAACCGTCTTTGCGAGGAGCGTAGCGACGAAGCAATCCAAAAACCACCCTCGTCATCCCGTGCCCGACACGGGATCGCAAGGTCGTATCCTTTCATCTTTCCATTCATGAATCCCTGAAGTATCCGTCTATGCAAAACGAATTCCTGTCATTCCGTGCTTGACACGGAATCGCAAGGTCATTGCACAATAGCAACAGCCCCTTTCATCGGTACTTATGGTCTATAAGAGGATTTGCCACCCTCAACCCGCCTCCATTTTCTTTGCCAGCCCAAAGAAAATGGAGTAAAAGAAAGGGCTAGCCCCCACTTCGCACTCTATAGTTCTAGTTTGCTCACGTTTTATTATTTTCAGGCATCCGCACGCGCAAACTCACTGCGTTCAAACATGCGCTA
>CAZEDP010000091.1:0-6081 GCA_964511035.1 uncultured Gammaproteobacteria bacterium | reverse complement strand
GATTTTAACCGG
Organism: uncultured Gammaproteobacteria bacterium; assembly: GCA_964511035.1. Lineage (GTDB taxonomy): Bacteria > Cyanobacteriota > Vampirovibrionia > Gastranaerophilales > CAZEDP01 > CAZEDP01. The sequence goes on along the minus strand of CAZEDP010000091.1, from coordinate 6,069 downwards.
AACATCAAATACCTTTGTCAGAATTCCGTCAATTCTGTATCTGACAATATAATTTTCCATTCGAGGTTCTATATGAATATCGCTGGCTTTTTGCTCTATGCCTTCGGTTATAAGTGAGCTTGCAAGTTTTGCAACGGAAGTTGTATCGTCCTGTATTTCCTGCTCAACCTTTTGCCAGATATTTACATTGTCTTCTATATCTGTTTCTTCAAGAGAAATTTCTTCGATAAGTTTTTCGGTATCAATTTTTGTCTTGAAAAAGTTTTCAATGCATTTTTCGTATTCAATGTGAGTTAAAATTAAAGGTGACGGCGACAGACCCGTAAGATAAACGATATCATTTAATACCTTTCTGTCATTCGGGTTGACCATGCCGACAATAAGTATTTTATTGTCGGTACTTATGGGAACAACCTTATTTTCTTTAATAAAATCCTCAGGCAGCAGCCTTATTACAACGGGATTAATAGTAAGTTCTTTGGTTTCTACACTTTCCAGTCCCTGCTGTTGTGACAAAGTTTCTCTAAGCTGTTCAAGAGTGATGTACCCAAGTTTAACCAGAACTGAACCGATAGGTGTTCCTATTTTTTTGCTTTCTTCCAGTGCAATGTTCAATTGTTCTTCTGTGATTAATTTTTCTTCAATTAAAATTTCGCCTAATCTTTTTTTTGATTTTGTAGCCGAAGGGACTGATTTACTTTGAAATTGAGGCTTTTTGTCATCAGCTTCCTTTGCGTCTTGTTTCAAAACCGAAGGATTTTTTTCAGAGTACAAGTCTATAATTTCATTTAACTGAATTTGACTTATGGGTATGACTTTTGGTTTTAATTTAGTTTTAAGGATTATCATTGTCAGAATGCTGTTGCGACGATCCCTGTTTGATGCATTAACAATGCCGACTAATATGTAATCTTCTTCTTTACAGATAGGAATGAACATTTCCTCTTTCATAATAGAGAGAGGGAACAAATTAGCATATTGCTTATCCAGATTTTGTTTTAATCTTTCAAGTGTATATTCAGACATTTTATTGGAACCTTATTTAAATATTTGTCTCTATAAGAGACCTATTGCATCCGTTTCTTTGAGAATTTTAGGTGTAATCATTAATATTAATTCGGACCTGTCCCGTGTGGTGTTCGAGTTTTTAAACAACATGCCTACAACGGGAATGCTGCTTAAAAACGGCAGCCGTCCTTGTGAATTCGTTTCTTTTTCCTGTAATAAACCGCCTATTACAATGGTTTCGCCGTCTTTAACTCTTATTTGATCGGTTTTCATATCGCGTTTGTTAAGCAGAGTAGCTTTAATATCAGCACCTTCTCCAATTCTTTCTTTAACCGAGCTGTAAGATGGCTTAACACTGAGTGTGACATAACCGTTAGGACTTATCTTTGATTTTAGAGTCAATTGAATACCTGCCTGCCCTATGTTGTATGTTACATTAGTTGTCCTTAGATCGGGTACCTGTTGGGTAGTAGTGTTTTGAACAATATCTTCGGATATATTTATAGTGGCTTCCTGATTATTTGCTACAATTAGTCTCGGGTTAGCAAGGACTTTACCCTTATTTTGGTTAATGATAGCTTTTAAGGCAGTTACTATTGTTTCTGCAGACGGTGTGGCTGATATATCCAGAGTTGTTGTAGTTCCGCCAAAACTGCCTGAATAGAGATGATTTGCCATGCTAAGTGTTGATGAAAGAGTTTTAGAGCCGGATTCATTTAATTCAATAATTGAAGTTTCAAGGTAAACTTGAGGTTCTCTTTTATCAAATTTTTTTATTGTATCTTCAGCAAGTTTGATTTGTTCATCCGTTCCGCCGTAAATGCTTATTTTGCCCAGACCGGAATTATAGTATACGTTATAACCATTTGAAACAATAGATTTCAGAACCAGCCCTTCTCCCCCTCCCGCAAAATCTTCGCTAGCCGATGAAGAACAAGCCAAAGTGTCCCTTGAAGTTTCGGAAGAGCTTGAGGAAGAGCTTGAACTTGATGAAGAATCCGACGAACTGCTTGATGAACTTGAAGAAGAAGATGATGACGAAGATGAACTGCTTGAAGATGAGTTGTTAAAAACCGTGTTGCAAATTATGCTTGCCATGTTGCCCACATCTGTAAAGTTAACGGTAAAAGCTTTAAATCTGGGTTCAACATCAAGGTAGTTGATAACTTCTTGGGCAAGGGCAACGTCTTTGTTGCTGCCAAACAACATAATTTCGTTGCTTATGGGGTTTGTTATAACAATAGGTGCAGATATAATATCAGGTCGGTTAAGGTTGAAAATATTACTGTTTAAAAAAGTAGCAACAGCGTCTGCCTTTAAGTATTTTATTTTTATTGGCTTAATCTGAACCATATTAACACCTAACCCTGGATAAGCGCCTTTAGATGCAACAATTAATGTTTTGCCGTCAAGGTAGTATTTAAGGCTGTTCATGGTCATAATATAATCAAAAACTTTGTTTAAAGTTACGTTAGCCAAATCCAAAGTAACTGTTCCCTCAACTGATTTGTCAAGGATGATGTTTAAATGAGCTTTATCTGCTAACATCCTTAAAACCTGCTTTACGTCGGAATCCCTTAAGCTTAGTGATATTAGCTGATTCTTGCTGTCAATATTAACGTTGCTTTTTAAATTAATGACATTGGAAACAGTTGGTGAAGGAGAGGCAATTTTAACAGGTTCTCTCAGTTTAATTTCACTGGCGAATGCACTTAGTAAATCAAGGTTTGTGAAATTGGCTATTAAGAAAACAATTAATATCCCGAGCTTTTTGTTTTTCTTTTTTCCTATAAACAACATGGTTTTATCCTTATATTAAAGTTTTTAATTTAATGTCGGTAAGCTGTTTGACTGATTCCCTCCGGTCATTGAAGGAATTGTAGGCGGTGGCGGGATTGTGGCAGGATGAGTTGCAGGAATCTGTGAGTAAGTATTTTGTGATAATGCGGCACTTCCTGAGTTCATACCCGAATCCACAATTTCGCCAATCCCAGCTTTATATATGTTATTTTTGTATTTAATTACAACCTTACTTGGCTGTATGTCTTTTATAAAGTACCCTGAAACGATTTCACCTTCATGAATAATATATTCGGAGCCTTTAATATCTACCAAAGCTGACGGCTTATATTTATCATATAAAATGCCTTTAACTTTAATGCTGAATAAATCAGTCATGTCTTCATCGGGAACATAAAGCGGAGGTAAAGGTAAGCTGCTTATAAACTGTGCTTTAGCTGAAGAAGCTTGATTTTCGTATGGTACAAAAGGAGTATCCCTACCAAATTTATTGATGCTCAACTGGATCTTTTTCTCAGGTTTTTTTATTGTTTTGTTTTTGGGAATTGGTTTATTATCAGGAACAGTTACTATTTTTACGGCATTTTCATCCGGGGGCGCTTTTAATATTTCTTTTTCCTGAGGTTCTGCATTGGGCTTAACGGTTATGGAAACATCAGAACCTTGGTTGCTTTGCCTGCAACCGTTCAAACAAAGAACACACCCGCAAAAAATAGCTATAAAAAGAATTTTTTTCACTTTAAAATGTCTGTTGATAATTTTACTTACAGTTATTCTAGCATATTCGTCCATTTGTTGAACAACAATTGCCTACTACTTTTAACTGATTTTTTAAACTCATATACTCGGATAATATAATTTGCTTAGTTTTCAGTTATAAATAATTAATCCCAAAAAAAATTTTTATGAAAAATATAAAACTTATTGCTCCTGTAAAATCATTAAACGATTTAGAAATAATAAAAGAGACACAATGCAGAGGTGTCTATATCTATCATTCGAGTGTTTTAAATAATTTTGCCGACTTTGAAGAAATGTTAAACAAAGCCAATGAGTTCGATAAAGAATTTTATATTAATTTTCGGGGATATAATACTGAAAGCGAGCTTAAGAATATAGGAACTCTTCTTAACAAAATACAAAAAATTCCTGTTAAGGGAATAATGATAAACAGTTTAGATGTTTTGTTTTTAGCTGAAGAAACCGATTTGGATTGCGAGATTTTCATAGATTCAGGTTTAAATATACATAACATAGCTGGAGTTGAATTTGTTAGCTCGTTCAGTAACATCAAATGTGTAAATTTAACTGAAGAAATTTATATTAAAAATTTAGAGAGAATTAAAAAGTTTACTCACTGTGAAATAGCAGTGAATTCAGATAACTTATCATGGATTGTGGAAAAAATAATTAAGAACAAAATTCTTGATGCAGTTCTTATAAAAGGAGATTTTTCCGATTCTTCAAAGCTAAAAGAAGGAATAGAGTGCGTTAATACAATCCTGCAGTCTCCTAAAGTCAGCAAAACTAAGAAATTACCGTTTAAAAATTTTGAGAACCCGAATTATACTTCAAACCATTTCTTGAAAATATTTCACAATTTGTCGGGAAAAGATTTTAAATTCAGAGGTAATATTCATCCTTTCAGCTGGAAATACAAGAAAGAAAAGTTGAAAAAAATATCTCAAAAACCGGATTCAAAGTTTATTAAAATAAATCTGCGCCTTAACAGTTTGGAACAAATGAAATATCTTACGAAGTTTATTGACAGATTAAAGTTCAACCCTGTTTATTCTGTTGAATTCGGTGAAATTATCAATACTTGCGACCTTTCAAAAAATAATTTTTATCAAATTATCAATAAAGTTAAAAAAGAATGCTTTGATTATGGAATTCAGCTTCAGCTGAGTACCCCGAGAATTTTGAATGAAAGAGATTTTGACAGAGGGTATGAGTTTGTCAAGTTACTTTGCGCTGAAAAGCCGGTTCCATCTTCAATAGTTATCAATAATCTCGGATATTTTTATGCTGTATCAAATGATTCGGAATTTGATGATATTCCGTTGGAGATAGGAACCGGTATTAATTTATTAAACAGTTTTTCAATCAACTGCCTCTTAAAAAGACACGAACTTTCCTCTGTAGATTTAAGCAATATAAGAGATTTTGAGGATATTAAAGAATGTGTCGGTAAAATAAAAAATAAAATTCCAAGAATCAAACTTCAGATTGCAGGGAGTATTCGGGTACCCAGTTTGGGGCTGTGTCCTATGAATAATGATCAGGCGGTATTGTCCAGATTATCGTGCAGTGCGCCCTGTCATAAAGGAAATTATTCCATTTTGGATCCGGGAATCAATAAATCATTTCCTTTTGTTGTTGACGGTTTTTGCAGAATGCATCTTTTTAAGGATAAGATTCTTGATATGTCTGAACATATAAAACTTTTTCAAAACATAGGAATTAATGAGTTTGTAATTGATTTTAGCGGTTTGATTCCTGAACTGGTACCGGTTATGCTGACCAGGTTACTGAATTATATGAATTACAGCGAATTTTCAAAAGATTCGAGTTTTATTTCAGAACAATACAATATCAAGATATAAATCTTTTAAAATCCGCATTTTTGGACGTTTTAAATTTTGTAAAGTTGGTAAAATTTTGTAAAACAAATTAAATCAATTGAAAATACCGAAATATGTCCTTAATTCCTTAGGAAATCTATTTATCAAAAGCTAATGTTTGTTTTTTGATTACAGATAATCTATAATAATTTTCAATAATAAATATATATTTACAAAATACTTTATCGGTAATTTGTTTGTACTTGGGGACTTAAATGAAAAATTATTCTAAGTCATTGAAGTTGTTGATTATCAAAGCTAGAGGAGTTTTCATGTGGAATTAGATCAATATCTTGGTTTGTTTATTGATGAATCAAAGGAAAACCTTCAAAAATTAAATGAAAACCTTTTGAAACTTGAGGTTGCGCCGGATGATCTTGAAATTTTAAACGATATATTCAGAGTTGCGCATACTCTCAAAGGAATGTCGAAGACCATGGGGTTTAACAGCATAGGCGATTTAACCCATAATATGGAAAATGTCCTTGATCCTCTTCGCAGCGGAAAAATCAAGGCAACAGAGCATATCACTGATGCATTGTTCCAGTGTCTCGATAAATTGGAAGAACTTGTATCTTCTGTTATTGATAACACTTACGAGGACAAAGGGGTTTCTATTGACGGTTTAGTCAAAAAA
>CAZEDP010000090.1:0-6097 GCA_964511035.1 uncultured Gammaproteobacteria bacterium | reverse complement strand
ACACGAAGGCATGATGGCTAAAAGAAAGCTCGTTCAGGCTAACCTGCGTCTCGTCGTCAGTATCGCCAAAAAATATGTCGGCAGAGGCATGCTTTTCCTTGACCTCATTCAGGAAGGCAATTTAGGGTTAATCAGGGCGGCTGAAAAATTTGATCACGAACGCGGATACAAGTTCAGCACATATGCAACATGGTGGATCAGACAGGCTATTACAAGAGCTATCGCCGACCAGGCAAGAACTATAAGAATTCCTGTTCATATGGTTGAAACTATCAACAAACTCAAAAAAATTACCAGAAAATTGGCTCAGGATTTGAGCCGTAAGCCTACCGAAGAAGAAATTGCACAGGCAATGGGCATTACGATTACCAAATTAAGAGAAATCATTAAGGTTGCTCAGGAACCGCTTTCCCTTGAAACTCCCATAGGAAAAGAAGAAGACAGCAGGCTTGGCGACTTTATTGAAGACAAGGAGGCTGACGCTCCTGCTATGACAGTGGCTCACGAACTGCTCAGAGAAGATCTTGCAGAGGTTTTGAGCGGTCTATCACCCAGAGAAAGAGATGTATTAAGGCTCAGGTTTGGGATGGATGACGGCAGACAGAGAACTCTTGAAGAGGTAGGTCAACTGTTTGGGGTAACCAGAGAACGTATCAGACAGATTGAAGCAAAAGCTCTGAGAAAGCTGCGCCATCCCAACCGCAGCAAACGTCTGAAAGAATACATCGAAGGGTAAAATTTAATTTATTGAAAAGAAATCGGACTTTTTACAGTCCGATTTCTTATTTGGAAAAGATATTTGGCGGGTTGAAGCCCACCCTGTAATTTCTTTTACCCTGCTTCTTTTGATAGGTTTTCATGAATTATATCTTTTAAAAGCTTTTGATAGGGCATGTTTGAAAGTTTTGCAATTTTTTTTGCCTTTTCAATATCATTGATATTCATCCTTAAAGTCACAGGCTTTGTCTTAGGTTTGACGGTTTTAAATTTACTATTCAGCCAAGAATCATCGTTCTCATCAAAAGTAGTAAGAAATTTATCCGCTTCGCAGTCAGGACAAAATAAATCCCCGTTTTCGTCTTCAAAGAGTTCATTTTTACATAATTTACATTTTGTCGTCATTTTTTCTTGACCTCATTATTCCAAAAAATAATATGTTTCCTTTTAGCCCGATATGCCGTGATTACCCTGAATTTTGTTTTTGTTTTGTCAAATATGCCGACCAGTACCAGAAATTTTTTGCTGTTTGTGTGTCCGATAATTGTTTTGATATGTTTTTGGGTTTCGAATTCTAAATATGCATTTTCAAAAATTTCAAATATTTCTTCGTTCAAAATATCAGGGTGATTAACTTTGAAGTGTTCTTTATTGTGATTTTTGTCAAAAGAAAAGGATATTTCCATTTTTACCCCTAAGGTTAATTTTATTATAACATTTTTGTATGTACAGTCAATACATATTGGAAAGAATAATTGCAGTGTTTTTGTCAGGGAAGATGGGGAATACGACCTTATGATGACAACTTGGCATTTAGAATGAGGGTTTCCGTTATTCTTACCATTTCCTTCAAATACAGCCTTACTTATCAATTATTTTCTTGAATGTTTTGAGATATTAATATATCTTTATTTCATAAACAATAACGAATCTTGATATGGTCAAGGAAATTTCAATAGCCTTTATATGGCATATGCACCAGCCTGACTATAAATGCAACAAGTCAGGCGATTATCTCATGCCCTGGAGCCGCCTCCATGCCGTAAAAGACTATCTTGATATGCTCCTGATTTTGGAAGAATATCCGAAAATTAACCAGACTTTTAATCTCTCCCCCTGTCTGATTGACCAGCTTTATGACTACGGGCATAACGGCACTCATGACGTTCATTCAAGGCTGACGGTAAAAGAAGTCTGGGACTTGACCGATGGGGACAAACAGTTCATACTTAAGCACTTTTTTGACTTGAACTATCCCAATCTTGTCTATCCGCACGAACGATACAGGGAACTCTACGAAAGACTCTTTGAAAAAGAGAATCCCGATGTAAATATTTTCTCTAATCAGGAATACGCCGATATCATGGCGTGGTTTAATCTGGCATGGTTTGATCCTCACTGGAAAGAAACAAGAGCAGATTTGCGGGGGCTTTTTGAAAAAGGACGCAATTTCAGTCTTGATGACAGAAAGTTTATTATTGAAGTCCAAAGAGAGATTATAAGGGTTATTCTTCCTAAATATAAGGAAATGCTCGAAAAGAACCGCGTAGAAATAACCATTAACCCTTACTATCACCCTATTATTCCGCTTCTAATCAATTCCGACACGGCAAAAGCCGCGCTCACCGATGCGGATCTGCCTTTAAGAAAAATCGAATTTTATGATGATGCTAAAGTTCAAATTCAAAAGAGTATAGACAGATTTAAGGACATTTTCGGGCAGCTGCCAAGCGGAATTTGGCTCTCTGAGCTTTGCATAAGCAATGAAACTGTCGAACTGTGTTCGGATTTGAATTTGAAATGGACTGTTGTAGACGAAGGTCTGCTTTCTGATACCCTGAATAAGCCGTTTGTCAGGAATTTCTACGGAGAGCTTGAAGACCCTTATGAGCTGACAAGAACCTATCTGGCTCAAATTAACGGGAAATCGATGCATATTCTGGCAAGAGATTCGGTTATAGCCGATTTAATCGGATTTGAATACTGCAATCACGACGGCAAGGTTTCGGCTAACGACCTTTACGAAAGAATAAAAAATATTCAGGAAAAAATACAAAATACTCCTGAATCCAACCATATACTGGTCATTGCAATGGACGGGGAAAATTGCTGGGAAAACTACAAAGATGACGGAAAGGGCTTTTTGAAAAATCTCTACGCAATTCTTTCCGAGGATGAAAGTATTAATGTGACAACCGTAAAAGATTTTTTGAATAAAACGGAAAATCCCGAAATTATCGAAACGATTCACCCCGGTTCGTGGATTAATAAAAATTTTGAGATGTGGATAGGCGATCCGGTTAAAAATCTTGCATGGGAATATATTGCTAAAACAAGAGATGACCTTCAAGGCTACCTTGCAAATGAAAATTATGATGACTATGTGAAAACAATGGCATGGAAAGAGCTTTATACCGCTGAAGGGAGCGACTGGTTCTGGTGGTTCGGCGAACCAAACGATTCAAGTCAGGATGACCTTTTTGACGAGCTTTTCAGGTGCCGCCTTCAGAAAGTATATTATTTGTTAGGCAAAGACTATCCCTCTTATCTTGATATTCCGGTTGACAACATGCTCGGAAAACCTGCCAAGACATTGGATTGCTGTTTTACTCCCGATATCAACGGATTGATAGATTCACCGGATGAGTGGGGTTGCGCCGGAAGAATTGAAATTCCGCAAGGACCCGTATTCCAGCCGGATAAGTTTTTAAAACGGTTCTACTTCGGAAACGACGGTTATAACCTCTATCTGAGATTTGACGTATTATCGTTGGACGCTCATTCTTCTTCAAATGAAATATTTGTATATCTTTACTCTTCCGATGATTTGAGACCTGTTTCGCCGATTAGGCTCAGAAACAAAAGCAGCAGTATTTTCCCCGTCCAAAAATATCTTTATTCATGGGAAATTCAACTGAGCGCGAACAAAAATAATCTTTATTCTCCGATATTGTCCACTGCAATAGAAGGCAATATGTGGAAAATCAAAAAAGACAATAACATCAAGTATGCTTTTAACCATATTATTGAGGTTGCCGTGCCTTTTTCGGACATTAACCTGCAAAAAGATCAGGAAGTCGGCTTTGTTGCCGTAACTTCAAAATCTGAAGTCATACAGGCTATAATTCCTCAAAATAAGCTGTTGGTGCTGAGGTAGTTGAAAGAAATGCTTGGCTGAATTTTTTCTCACCCTAAACATCATTTGTTAAAATTATTACTCTTATATCGAGATACCTGTATAATAAAACTTGATTAGATACAAAAGGTATTTAAATTGTCTGAAGCAATAACTTGCGATTATTTACAGCTTGCTGAAGAGCAGAAACAAAAAAGACAATTCAGGCTGGCTTTGGACAGCTACGGCAGATATCTTGCTGAAAATCCGGAAAATCAGGAGATTTTGGAAAAAACCGCCGATTTATATTCTTATCTGAATATGTATGATAAAGCCGTTGAAATGTATGATAAAGCCTTATTAATCAATCCCGCTTCGCTAAAGTCAATTAACGGTTTAAGCAATGTTTATGAAATAACGGGTAAACTCTCAAAATCTATTGAAATTCTTGAAAAAGCCCGTGAAAAATATCCGAATGATAAAGAACTGCTCTGCAGTCTTATTCTTTTGTACACAGAAAGCGACCTTTACGATAAGGCTTTGAACCTTGCAAACGAACTTGCCGGTAAATACGCGGAATATGACGAGGCTCATTATCTCCTCGGATATATTTATGAAAAAAAATATGAAGAAAAACTGGCTTTTAACAGTTATCAAACCGCAATCAGTCTGAATCCGAAAAATATAAAAGCAAGAGTTGCTCTGGGTACTATATATTATAAACAAGCCGAGATTGATCAGGCGTTTAACGAATTTAATAAGGTCTTGGAAGAAGATTTTAACAACGTTTCCGCTCATTATCATTTGGGGCTGATTTACAACCTGAGAGAAGAGTTCGAAAAAGCCGTTTCTGAGCTTAGATATGCAGTTACGTTCGATACAAAAAATATTGATGCCTATAATAATCTGGGTTTGGCTTACGGATTTTTAGGCTGGCATGACGAGGCATTAAACGAGTTTAAAATAGCATGCAGGCTTAATCCCAATAATGCCGAGCTGAAATATGCCCTCGGATATATATATTTTCTTAAAAGAGATTATGCAAACGCCCTGCGCGAGCTGGAAAATACCGTAATCTTAAATTCAAATCTTCCTGAAGCCCATGCTGTCCTGGGTTCGATACATTTTGAACTCGAAAACTACGAAGAAGCATTGTCTGAATTTAATAAATCGCTGGAATTTGATACGGATAACGCATTTACTCTTTACAACAGGGGTTTGGTTTATGATACTTTGGGAATGCTTGAAAATGCAGTTTCGGATATAGAAACATCAATTCGTATAAATCCTGATTATATCCTTTCTTACTATATTTTGGGAAAACTGTATCTCAAACAAAAACTTCCCGAGCAGGCAATCAGCTGTTTCAAAAAAACATTGGAAAGAAAAGAAAACTTCCCGGATGCATATTTTGCACTGGCTTTAGCCTTTATTCAAAAAGACGACTACGATAAGAGCCTTAAATTCTTGAACAAATGTCTGAAATTGAACCCGAACCACGCTGATGCATATTTTTACAAGGGTATGATATACAAAGACAAGAATGACGTTGACATGACAACCTATAATCTTGAAGAATCCGCCAAGCTTAATCCTAAAAATGGCGCCGCTTTTGACGAGCTTGGTCTGGTTTACGAAGTGAAAGGCGATTTTGAAAAGGCTGTTAAGGCGTTCAAACGGGCTGCGGAAATTGATCCCTTGAATTCGCTTTACAAACATCATCTCGGTTTTGCTCTCTTTGAAATCAAAAGATACAACGAAGCCGTAATTGAGCTAAAGAAATGTATCAGATTAAACCCGGACGATGTTGACGTTTATTTTAATCTTGGGAATATATATGAAAAGCTGAACGAATATATTAACGCGGCCGAGGCTTATGAAAAATATCTCAGCCTTATACCCGACAGCGACAAAAAGCAGGAAATCAAAAATAAAATCGACAGTTTGAAAGTTATGCCCGATGAGAACTTACCTCAAGAAATTGCCGTTGTAAAGGATTCAAAAAAAGAAAAGGGATTTTTGGAAACAATTAAAAGATTTTTTCACGGGTAGAAGCTTTTTCATTTGAACAGTCGAGGAAAATCATTATATTTATTTTTATGCTGAGTATAAGTAAGGGTAAAAAGTGCAAAAATTGAGTTTTAAAAAATTATTGTTTACATTCTTACTCGCTGCGATAACACTGCAGCCTTCTTTTGCTCAGCAAACACTTCAGGGACCTACTCTCGGCAATGTTTCTTCGATGTTCGGCTACAGGACGGACCC
>CAZEDP010000089.1:0-6225 GCA_964511035.1 uncultured Gammaproteobacteria bacterium | reverse complement strand
TGTTGCCATAATGACCGCGTCAAAGTCTTGCTTTAATTTGTCGAAGTCACAAACTTTTTTTCCGTTGGGAGGAGTAAAATCTCCGTTTGCAATGTATGTGTCAAATTGGAATTCTACTCCCATATTGGAAAGTCTTTTGTGTTCATCGTTTAGAATTTCTTTGGGAAGTCTGAACTCGGGGATCCCGTCGGCAAGAACGCCGCCGAAGTAATTGTTTGCATCAAACATAACCACTTCATGCCCTTTTTCCCTGAGCTTGATTGCGGCAGTTATTCCCATAGGACCTGTTCCGACTACTGCAACTCTTTTGCCTGTGGGTTCGCCGGGCTTAAAATAATAACTCATTTTTGATGCGATAAGGTTCTCTATAAAGTAAGGTTTAATTTTTTTCTTTTCATCAGGATTTTTTCTCTTAACACAGCCTTCGGTACAGCATAATCCGGGACAAACCTTAGCTGTTATTTCGGGAATAGGATTGTGTTTATATAATAAGAGCGCGGCATGGTAATAATCTTCAGCTTCCAATAAATCGATTATTTCTTTTACGGGGGTTTTAACGGGACATGCCTTTGCGCACGGAGGTTTACCGCACTTTTGACAGTTGCCTTCCATTCTTTCGACATCTTCTTGAGGCATCCATCTTGGAGTTGCTGTGTCATCAGATTTAAAATTAAATGTTAAAAGATGATTCTGATGGGATGACAGAGGATTAATTTTAGTTATCATTTTTTTCTTTGCATATATTCTTGAACAATTTATTAAACACCCCTGAAAAAAATAATTGCTACTTTATTAAGCAAATTTTTACATTCGAGGGTAAAGAAAAAAAATGCCATTGCTTATACAGCAATGGCATTAAGTTTGTTTATATGGCATCAATAAAAAATTAAATTACTCAGTTAATTATGCTTTCCATCTCAACATGAGTAGGTCTGCCCAGAACACGGACTAATTCAAGAACTGTTGCCTTCATTTGGCATTTTTGCGGACTGTCCTTAAAAAAATCATTATAGAAACACCCTGAACAAACACACCCTCTTTTATAGCAGTCGGTAGCGGTTTGTGTCCACCTTCTGACCGACGCTGTTCTTCCCAATTCTCTGCTTTTATACAATTTGAACTCACTCCCCTTAACAAAACTCTCTTACGTTAAAGTTAATAGCCTTTGAATTTCACCGATTAATAAAATTATATTCGGCAAATTGTAAAATACAACAGTCTATTGAACAATTATTACATTACTATACAATTGCCTGAATACAAATGAGATTGTGAACTTCCAAAAGTCTCTGCCAGCTTAACATGTATCGTACATGGATTTCGAGAAAAAAAGAGCTGAAAATTCTTTTTAGATCATGTTCTTAATCTCATCAAAAAGGGCGGAAATTTGAGACATTTCGTCACATTTCATAAAATTCGCCCTGTATTTTGAGACATTTTTTATTCCTTTTAGATACCAGGCGATGAATTTTCGCATGAATTTTATAGCTCTTTGCTCGCCTCTGTATTCAATTTCTTTTTCGAGATGCGCAAGGGCAAAATCAAGCCTATCTTTTACGCTTATAATTTCAGGTATTTTTCCCGTCTCAAAATAGGTTTCAATTCTGTAAAGCAGGTCGGGATTCCCGAGAATTCCTCTTCCAACGGCAATTGCGTCACAATTGGATTTTTCCAGACATTCAAGAGCTTTTTCGGGAGAATTTATATCACCGTTGCCGATGACGGGAATTTTTAAAATGTTTTTTATTTCCCCTATTGCATCCCAGTCGGCTTCGCCCGAATACATTTGCGATCTTGTCCTGCCGTGTACGGTTAAGGCATCCGCACCTGATTCTTCAGCCATTTTGGCAAACTCAAGATAGTTTTTTGAAACATTATCCCAGCCCAGCCTGCACTTGACTGTAACAGGTATTTGAACAGAATTTTTAACTTCCCGAATAATTTCCGAAGCAGTTTTTAAGTCTGTCATTAACTTTGAACCGTCGTTGTTTCGAACGATTTTAGGGACAGGACAGCCCATGTTAATGTCTATAAGTGCAGAATTGCATTCAAGTATTTTTGCCGCTTCTGCCATAACATTAGGTTTGTGCCCCGATATCTGAAAAGCCAACGGATGTTCCAAAGTATCAAAATCAATAATTTCATGTTTTATATTCATTCTGAGAGCTTCTGAGCTTATCATTTCAGTCAAAAACAGACTCTTTTTGCTGAACTTTCTCAGCATCTGCCTGAAGACCGTATTTGTTACCCCTGCCATAGGAGCTAAAACAACTATACTGTCAAAAGAGGCAGAGCCGATTTTAAGTTCCTTTTTAATTTTTTCATCAGGTGTTATTCTTTGCACAATCTGCTAAAAAACCTCGAATTTTGAGCCATTTTTGCGGCTGTAAACGGCGTTGTTTGATTATTCGGACATCTAAAGCCCTCAGACACCGTGCCTGTGATATTACTAATTATAGCAAAGTATTGTGTGACCAAAGAGGGTACGGAAAAATTCGCTTTTAAACTATTTGTCTCCAATCCCTTAATATTAACTTTTTTTAAGTTTATTTTAAATTTAAAAAATCAGGTTTCATAAGGCTTTTGCCGAATTGGAATTATTTTTTCTTTTAAAACTGTAAAGAAAATTCTAAAACATGCCGACATTCTAAGTGTTGGGATAATCAATGGAGATGAAGGTATAAATGAACGCAATTTCATCATTATGGCTTGATAGAGTTTACAGTGTTTCAAAAAACATATATGACACACAGAGTCTTGGTGCAGTTAACGGTCAATCAACAACAGCAGCAGCAGCGAGCAATTACAATATTCAAAGCTCGGTTATAGCTCCGCGGCAAGAAATAGAAACCGTTTCTCAGGAAATTTTTAAAGCCGCCGGTCAAAGCAGCAACGTACAAAATACTCAAAGCGCAACATTAAATATTCAAACTCTTAAACCCGCTGAGAATGCCGATGTTTTAAAATTTTATTCAGAAAATTCCAAGTTCACAAATGAAACAGCAAGAACACTGGTATCAAATAAAGCAGGACTTCAAATCAATTTATCCGAAACCGCGAAAAGCGCTGTTGCAAGTCTCAATGCCAATGCAATAAAGTATGATGCGATAGTAAAAATTCAGGACGGAAGAATCGTTCTGCCCGCCGAAATCAGCAATAAAGCAGATGTAAAAGAAGTATTCGCATATGAAAATATTGTCAGCTTGTGGAACACTGACAATTTGGGGAAGGACAAAAAAGGAAGAAATTTCTTTGTTATGAATAATCCTAAGGACAGAAAAAATAAGGAAGAAGAAGCCGGAATAAATCTTGTTGCTTGATAAAAATTTTATGAATTGACGTTTTTGGGCAGAACGATTGTAAAAGTACTGCCCTTATTTATTTCGCTTTCAATTTTAATTTCACCTTCGTGAAGTTTTGCTATCATATTTACAATCATTAGCCCCAGCCCGAATCCGGCATGTGAATCCAGATGGAAGCTATGTCCCGACAAAAATTTATTATAAATATCTTCAATTTTTTCTTTTCCCATTCCGCAGCCGTTATCTATCACCCTAATTTCGAGTTTATTGTCAGTTTCTACAGATTCCAGTTTTATTTTTCCTCGATTGGAGGTATTTTTGATTGCATTAAAAATCAAATTTTCAATTGCCTGTTGAAGAAGAATTTTATTTACGTTAATTTCGAAATCTTTTTTTACCGAAAGTTCTATTTTCAAAGACTTTGTTTTAGCTTCCGATGAACAATCTTTGGCGGATTTTTCAAGCAAACTTGAAATTTTAATGTATTCCTTTTCTATTTCGTTATTAGTGTCCTGATGCATGAACTTGGAAAGGACAAGAAAATACTTCGTTATTAAATGCGCTCTGTCGCTGTTTTCTTTTATGCTCAACAGCAAATTATATTCTTCCTGTTTGAATTTTCTTTTATCTTTAAGCAAAGCATCCGCATATCCGCTTATAATTGTCAGGGGATTTTTAATTTCGTGGGAAATGTTAGCCATTAAGGCTGTTTGATTCATCAAATTAATTCTCTTAACGGCAATAGAAACATATAACGAAAGCTCTTTGGCAAGATTTTTTTCAAAATCGTTCCATATTTGGCTTTCTTTTTTCTGCATAAGCAAAATACCGCCTTCACCGGGATTGCAGGTTAATATCGGTACAATAAGAAAGGAATTAATTTTGTGTTTTAATAATTCTTCTTTTAATTTTTCCGGCAAATCTGACTTTTCAACATTAGCGATTTCCAAAGTTTGTTCTTTAAGTGCTTTTGCATTCCAAACCTCTTTTATAAGCATGCATAATTCTTTTTCGTCAGTGAAATCCTTATGCTTAACTTTTCTGTCATCCAGCAAAATGGAAGGTTCTTCAAACGCGCCTTTAAAATCTATAACAATAAGTCTTTCATAACAAATCAGCTCCCTCAGTCTCATGGAAAAAAATGTCATAAAGGAATGTAAATCTTTAAGAGACCTCATTTCGGAATGAATTTGACGGATGAAATTATCTTTCTTTTCGAGTCTGTTAAGTTTTGAGCTTATTATTGTTGAGCTTATTCTGTCAGCAAGTTTTTTGCTGATTTCTTCAATTGTCATCAAGGTTTCTTCATCAAAACTCTTTTGTTTTTGCGTCAGCATTAAAATCATGCAGGATGATACGCCCTCAGAATCGATGATAGGATAAAAAGCAGCTTTAAAAATATTTTTTTCTTTTGCGATATCGGGAATAATCTCAACCGGTTCTTCTGCCTCCGAAAAATCTTTTATTACGGGCTTTTTATAGAGTAATATCTGATTTGCAAACGGCTCAATCAATTTCAATGCCTCTTCGGAACTTAAAAACTGATTTTTTTCATCAATAACGCAGTAGAATTGTTTTTGAATTTTATCAAAGAGCAAAATAACAGCGCTGTCCACATTAGTAAGGTTTTTAATTTTCGATTGAGAAATGCTTATAACATCCTCGGGATTTGAAAAACCTTTGACGGACTTTTCGAGATGGGTGATTATATTTTCTCTTACCTGCTGCTTATAAAGATTATCAATGTTATCACTGAAATCTTTTTCTCTGTCCAACAATTTCCTGTATTGGGAAACAATAATTTTTTCTTTCTCAATCAATTCTTTTTCAATTTTTTTCAGTTTAGATATTTCTTCTGAAAAATTATCCTTATTCATAGAAAATTAAATGTTTCCCCTACATTTCTTCTTCATAAAATCAGTTTAAACGTTTTTTTGAAATATAAACTTAATGTATTTTCGGTTTTTTATCTTGCAGCAATACAAAAAAATCTTTTTAAATTATTACATTTGCAAACAATGTTTCAATTGCTGTTAATTACTATTTAAACTTAATAATTATATAACCTAGTATATAACCTGATATATATAAAATCAAATTTTAAAACCAGATATTTAAGTGATTTTTCTAGAATCAATCAATATGGATATTTAGGGCGGATAAAAAATTACTATAACTAATTTATAAAATTAAGTTAAAATTAATAAATCAAATGCGGCTGTATCAAATTAGTTTTTTACAATATGTTACTTTTAGGAAATGAGCAAGATTTGAGGAGATAGGAAAGTTGGAAATTCTGGCAAAAAATCTTGATAAGATAACAAAATACAACCCGACACTGGCAAAAAAGATTGAGAATTTTGCCTTTGAAGCTAATATTGATTTTCAGTTATTTCAATCAGAATCAGGCGACACCAATCTCAGTTATAAAGGGATAAATTTACACAGCGAAACAAATCCCCAACAGGAAGCGCTTGAAATAATCAATAATCTCAAAGATGTCTCTTCAAATTCAATTACGTTAATCCTCGGGCTGGGACTGGGATACCTTTTCAAAAGAGCTTATCTGAGCACAAAAAGCAAGATTATAATTTTCGAACCTGATTTAAACATTTTAAAATTTACTCTGGAAACAGTTGATTTTGCTCTTGAGCTCGGTGAAGAAAATATTTTTATAGTAAGCAACGAAACAGAGCTTCTTGCCGTACTTGAGAAAGCTTATTTATACAAAGACGTTCTTAATATATGCGCTTTAAGTTCTTTTAGTCAGCTAAACCCTGAAAAGGCGAAAGATCTTCTTGAAAGACTACCGGAAATGTACTCTCATCTTGAAGCCAACTACGACTGTTTATTTGAGAATGCTCTTCCATGGGCAATGGAAGGAGTAAAAAACATTCCGTTGTTACGGGACACTTATAATGCA
>CAZEDP010000088.1:0-6280 GCA_964511035.1 uncultured Gammaproteobacteria bacterium | reverse complement strand
CAGAATGACGATTTTAGGCTTTATGTGTTATTGAGATTGCCGCACTTCGCTCGCAATGGCGGTTTCGGGGTGGTAGAGAAAATGAGATTGCCTGCTTTCAAGCCTCAAATGACATGTCAAAAGAAGGGGTAAGTGTTTCTTGAATTATTCCCGCCGAAATGCCTGTTATCTCTTATTTAACTGAACATTTTAAACAATATTTTGACTAATTAAATCATTATTATTGTATAATCTGATTATTGAGCTTGAAAAACAATGGTATTTATAATAGCCTGATACTAATTCGGCAGATAATTAACGGAGAAGGTTTATAATATGAAAAAGGGTTTTGGGAATTGTCTTGCACTCACTCTCGCATTAAGCCTTGTTTATATGAACGTAAGGTTTTTACCGGCATTTGCTTATGACGACGAGGAAGAAGAGCAGGAACAGGAATTCACTCAGGCGGATAAAATTATACCTAATCAGCTGAAAGAAATTAACGACAGGACTTACGACGAAGGCATTACAATTAAAGAAATCGATATCACCGGAAACAATCTCGTTAAAGCGGATGATATCCTTAATGCAATGAGCACTAAAGCAGGAGCGAAGTTTGACCGTGACACAATCCAAAAAGATTTAAAAACCATTTATGAAATGGGATATTTTACGGAAAAAATTAAAGCTGTTCCGCAAAGCGGTCCTAACGGGATTAAATTGAGAATTCAGGTTGAGGAAAACGCTCCCGTAACCGGCTTTAGTATCACGGGCAATAAAGTCGTCAATACCGAAGACCTTTCTAAAATCTTCGAAGGACAAACAGGTCTTCCTCAAAATATAAATGAACTCAACAAAGCAGTCGAAAAAATCGAAAGTTTATACGCCGAAAAAGGCTACATTCTTGCACGGGTAAAGAAAATTTCCGACGATCCGGACGGAATGATTAACATCGAAGTTAACGAAGGCATGATTGACCAGATTAAAATCAGCGGGAATACCAAAACAAAAGACTTCGTCATCAAAAGAAACATGGCTACCGCTCCGAATACAATTTATAATGAAAATCTTCTTAAACAGGATTTATCAAGAATATTCGGAAGTCAGTCTTTTTCTGACGTAAGAAGAGTCATCACGGCTTCTCCCGATGACCCCGATAAATATCTCGTAACTATTGAAGTTGACGAAAAAAGAACCGGCGCAATCTCACTCGGCGGCGGTATTGATACTTCAACCGGTTTGTTCGGCACAATAGGCTATATGGATAATAACTTCAGAGGTCTTGGACAGGAAGTATCCCTTAACTTTATGACAGGAAGCGGCGTTGTTTTGAGAGATTCCGACACCGTCAGACGCGCGCCAATTCAATTTGAAGCTAAGTTTTTAGAGCCCCGCCTGATGCAGACCATGAATTCGCTTGAAGTAAACGGCTTTTTCAGAGATTACGCAAGCTATCAGGTCCCCCTCGCACTTGAAAGACGATTTGGCGGCGAAATAGAATTTGCCAGACCGATTAAAAAAGTTCCCCACCTTGCGGGAAGCGTCAGCATGGGGTTTGAAAACGTAAAAATTAAAGAAGGCGACGAAGACGATATTCTGGAAAAATTTGCAGATAATACGGACTATACTGAAGCGGAAGCAAAAGAACAAAGAAAGAAACAGCTAAAAGGCGGTTCATATATTTCGATTGGTCCGTCGCTTGTTTATGATACAAGAGACAGTATTCTCAATTCCAGAAGCGGCTGGTATGTCTCAACCTCGCTTAAAGAAGCTCTCGGGCTTTCGGGCGGAAGCTACGGAAAAATTTCGGGCTCTGTTAAAAAGTTTGTCCCCGTCGGCGAAAAATCAGCCCTTGTGTTTGGAGTTAAAGGCGGTTCTCAGTTACTGGGAACAATGCCTGAGTTCGCGTCATTTCGTCTTGGCGGTTCCGACTCGGTCAGGGGCTTTAGAGAAGGCAACGTAGGAAACGGAAAAGCCTTCATGATGGCTACGACAGAATTCAGAACCCCTATTCCTTTTGTTGACAAAATGACCAAAATTAATTTCGTAAAAGATATGAGACTTGCTGTATTTGCCGATGCAGGTTCGCTTTTCAGAGAAACCGTTACCAACGACTTATACAACAGACCGGGCTACGGAATTTCCGCAGGACTGGGATTGAGAGTAAACATCCCCGCATTGGGACCTCTGGCTATCGATTACGGATATCCGCTGACTTCGGTAGGAAGCGGCAACCACAAAGGCGGCAGGTTTACGTTCGGTTTCGGACAATAGTTTAGAAGTTTGAAAGGAGAAATAAAATGTTAAAAAAAGTTGCCCTCGCTCTCGCAGTAGTCAGCGTTGTAGGATTTTCCAAAGTTGCTTCGTTCGCTGAAGGAGTAGGCGTTGTTGACCTCGACAAAGTTATAGGAAGCTATTCGAAAGCTCAGGATGTTTCGGCTGATTTGAAAGCTAAAGAAGCAGAACTTCAGAAATTCCTCGCTGATGCTCAAAAACAGCTCAAAAATACAAGTTCTCCCGTAGAAAAAAGAAATTTGGAAGACAGATTGACTCAAGAATTTAAAACAAAAAGCGATAACTTCAGAGATTCTCAGATTAAACAGTGGAAACAAATTGAAGATAACGTTTTTAACGCTATCGATCAGTCAGCTAAGAACAGAAAAGTTGATTTAGTTCTCACCAAATCAAGCGTCCTCAGCGGCGGAGTTGACATTACCGATCAGATAATAACAATGTTGAATTCAAAATAGGAAAGATAACCTCTCAATGACGGTAATGACGGAAAAATTAAATTCTGCAATGCAGTTGCATCAGGCAGGGGATTTAGTTGCAGCCCAATCTGCTTATGAGCAGATTTTATTGACGGATTTCGAAAATGTAAATGCTTTATATCTCCTCGGGGTTTTGTTCTATCAGCAAAATAAATACGACGAAGCTCTCGAAAAACTCTTTACGGCTGTTAAACTATTCCCCTCTGCCGACCTGTACAAAGTTCTTGGCGATATTTTCTTCGATAAAAAGGATTTGGACAATTCTGTCAGTTATTATGAAAAGGCACTCAAATTAAATCCGAACTTTCCGGAAATATTTTACAATCTGGGGGTAATATGCATCCTTAAAAATGATGCCGTCAAAGCCATAGAATACTATCTGAAAGCCATAGAAATCAAACCTGACTACAAAGAAGCCTATTTTAATCTCGCACACGCCCTGAAAACAAATAACGACCTCGATAATGCCGTGCTGTGCTATCAAAAGCTCCTTGCGGTTGACCCTCATGACCCGGAAGCGTATTTTAACCTAGGTCTTGCACTGCATTCAAAAAAAGACTTGAATAAAGCCATACTTTATTACAACGAATCGATTAAATTCGATCCCGAAAATCCCAATGTTTATTTTAGTCTCGGGCTTGCGCATTTTATGCTCAACGACTACGACAGGGCAATTATGAGTTTTCGGCAGGCTATACTTCTCAAACCTGATTTTGCAGATGCATATAATAATTTGGGACTCTGCTATTATTACAAATACGATTTTGAAAAGTCCGTTCTATACTACGAAAAAGCTCTTGAATACAAAAATGACGACGCCGAAATCATTAACAATCTCGGAAATGCCTACAAAGAAAAAAATGGAATCGAAAGTGCCGTCAAATGCTATAAAGAAGCTATTACAATTAAGCCTGACTACAAAGAAGCATTATTTAATCTTGGGCTGATACATCTTTTGAAAGGCGAATTTGAGCAGGGATGGGAATATTTCGAATACAGGACCTATGTTGAAAAAGAAGCCCACCAACGTTCGGCGCTTCGCTCAAAAATTGATAAAAATACAGCGCAAAATCAGACCTTTTATGTCCATTACGAGGGCGGATTCGGGGACACAATTCAGTTTGCCAGATTTATTCCGCTCTTGAGCTCTTACGGAGCTAATGTGATTTTTAAGCCTCAAAAAGAACTGGAAAAACTTTTTAAAGACAATTATCTCAAAGCAAAAATAATTTCCGAAGAAGAAACAAACGGTTTGAAGTTCGACAAATATCTGACACTTATGAGTTTGCCTTACTTTTTAAATATTAACAGCGAAAACGACATTCCGCTCAAAAAAGGCTATCTCTCCGCAAACAAAGAAAAAACAGCCGCGTATAAACAAAAATATTTCGGCAATAAATCCTTTAAAGTCGGCATAACCTGGCAGAGCAAAAATATTTTCTTTAAAGATACTATCAAACATGTGCCTCTGAACTTGTTTAAAGATTTGGCAAAGGTTTCGGGCGTGGAACTGTTTTCCTTCCAGACCGGAAATTCAATTGAAGAACTGAACAAAATTCAGGACGAGTTTAAAATTATGAATATCGGTGAAACATTTAATGATTTTTCCGATACTGCCGCCGCATTGGATAATATAGACCTCCTGATAACTGCTGATACAGCCGTTGCACATCTTGCCGGCGCTATGAATAAACCTGTTTGGATACTCCTGCCGTTTGTGCCGAATTGGCGCTGGATGCTCAAACGTGAAGATACTCCATGGTATTCAAGCGCGAAACTCTACCGCCAAAATAAATTAAATGCCTGGGATGACATTATCGACAATATGAGAGATGATTTGAAATTGCTCGTTAAGTAAATTTTTCATAAATTCGTCATAACCAAGCTACGGCGTTTAAATATGCTTTTTAAAATTAAATATTTGCTTAATAAAACTTAACAAAACTGGAGTTTTGAGCAATTTTGGATTTTGTTTTGTTTTTATATTTATAGGAAGTCTAACAGGAAGTTAAATTAAATTGTAATCTTCGGGAGGGAATATGCCAGGATGTGTTTCTTGTTTAACTTGTAGTCCGCAATATACGCCGTACAGCGGGTTCTTTCCGTCTCCCATATATACAGGAGAGAGCACGTTATTCGGATTAAGCGGAATGTTAAATCGTCCCAGCGTTACACCTTATTATACTGACAATATGGGCGGTTATAATCTTTTTAATCAGGTGCCTGTCCCCGGAAATACGGCTGCTGATATGGTAATGCCCGTCATTGACACGGTTAACGCAATGTGTGGCTCCTCAAGTCCTGACTTTACTTTTGTTGACAGACGCAGCAGAGGTACAACCGTTGCTAATATACTTAATGCGAAACGTACGACAGTTGCAGCACAACCTGTTGGTTCATTGGCTAACATAAATTTATTAGGCGGCGTTCAGGATCAGGCAATGCTTACCAAAATGGCGGAAATCAACGGCATTGCGGGAAGACCTGAAATAATCGAACTCGCAAAAGAATTGAACGAAGAAATTACAAACGGCTGGACAATTACAAGAAGCGGACGTATTGAAAACCTTCTTAAAGATTTATCGCCTGAAGAAACAGCGGCAGTTGAGCTCGTGTATGACGGATTGTTCGGCAACCCTGAAAATATTAATCTGGGCGGCGCTGTTTCAGTTGCAGGACAGCCTGTTATTATAAACGAAAATCTTATGCCCTGTCTGCAAAACCCGGGCTTGTTAAGAAGACAAATCAGAAGCAGTACATACTCTGAATTACAAGGCGGTATATTTGACCTTTTAAATAAAGGCGCGGATGTTGACCCGAGAATCGGCGCAATCGCCTGCAAAGACGAAATGCAGAATGACGGCTGGAAATCAATACCGATAGTTTATACCAAAACAATAGACAAACTCTTAAATAAAAACAACAAAGACTATAACAACATAATGAAGAGCTTCTATGAAGAAAACTTCGGCACCACAATGCAGAAAGATGTAAGAAACACTTACTGGTGGTTAACCGGTGAATATGACATCCTCGATAAGCTCAATAATAAATTCTAACGTAATCAATCAACCGTAATAAACTCTCATAACTCCTCTCTACTGTAAAATAACCTCTTCTACACCCCGGCTAAGGTCGGGGTGCTTTTTTGGGTTCTTGTGACAAATATCAGCAAGAAGATGCGGAAAAAATCTATTTTTTGAAAATAATTTTTTTCTAAAATATAATTAATCAGGCAAGGCAGTTTTTCCGGAACTCAATTCAATAAAGCGTTTATGAAATATAAGTTTATAAAAGAAGAAATCAAATATACGGGAAAAGAACTTTCTCCTCATTGGATATACAAAAATTTCAACATCGAAGGCAGTGCCGTCGTTTCTTTTATCGGAGAATGCGATGTGGAGCTCGATAATATGCTCGACATTGAAGATGTTTTGAATAACGAACCGATTTACAGCAAAAAAATGCTTCATTTTATTGCCGAAGAATTTAATATTCCTCTTACAGAAGGTGTTTTAAGACAAAGACTT
>CAZEDP010000087.1:323-6300 GCA_964511035.1 uncultured Gammaproteobacteria bacterium | reverse complement strand
GCTGGCTTTGACTTTTAAACCAAGCTTTGAAACAGCTTCAAACATGATTTTTACGTTTTCTGCGGTTGCGCCTTTCCCGTTTTTCACAAAGCCCGTTGAGGTTTTAACAAATTCAGCGCCTGCATCTGCCGCAATAGTGCAGGCTTTTATAATTTCGTCTTTATTTAACAAATCAGTTTCGATTATTACCTTAACAGGTCTTTCTTCTGCACTTTGAACGATTTTTTCAATTTCATAAGAAACGGTTTTATAATCAGCACTTTTAAAAGCACCTATATTCATAACCATATCGAGCTCGTCCGCTCCGTCTTCAAGAGCAGTTAAAGCCTCGCAATTTTTAACCCTGAGTTTGTTCATTCCAAGCGGAAAACCTATGACAGTAATGACTTTTGTCGGACTGTTTTTCAAATAATCCCTGCATTTTTTGACAAAAAACGGATTAACGCAAATACCAAGAAACCCGTATTTAAGCGTGCTTTCAAGATTAGCTTCAATATCTTTATAACTTGCCTGCGGGCTCAATATAGTATGTTCTATATAATTTTCAATATTTTTTATCGGGTTTTCCATATAACCTTAGAACTGTTTTTACAAAACAATTCTATTACAAAATAATTGCTGACTGATTTACCTAAGTGTTAAATAAATTTCTGACAAAAGTTTGTATTTTGCCTATAGCATCTCCATCACCTTTAGAAATAAATTGTACACCTTTTGTAATGGCTGATGTAGTGCGATTATCTTCACCTCCTGATACTAATACAATATTACGAGGGCTTATTCCTTTTTCAAGAGCCAGCTCAATTATTTTTTGACCATCTGTTTGATCAAAAGGAATACTTCCATCTGTAATTACACCGTCAAAAAATTTTTCTTTAAGCAGTTTTAATGCACCGTCTAAGCTGTCTGCCGTTGAAAGTTCAACTGTATCACCATCTGGTGCTGACGAATCAATTAATCTGGAAAATGATTTTTGTAAGTTACGATCATCTTCAGCATAAAGAACTTTTTTTGTTGCGGAAAAATTAATATTATTGGCTTGATTAAACATTACGGATTGTAATTTCATCTATATTTACCTTTTTCTTATATCCACAAGTTATTAAAATTACTGAAGACTTTTAATTGCCAGAAGACAGTTATTGAGTTTACAATTCTTTACAGATAATTAAAAGCAGGTAAAAAATGTATTCAGTTGATAGCGAAAATCCTAAAAAATACAGTTCGGTTTCCGATGCTTTGAACAAATTAACCGATGAAATCAGTCATAAAATTACTGAAACCGAAACTGTTAAAGTTGAAGACTGCCTTTTTAGAATCTTATCCGAGGATATAACAGCAAAACACAATCTGCCGTTATGTTCAACTGCTCTTATAGACGGCTATGCGGTAAATTCGCGAGACATTGCGCTGGCTGATACCGAAAGCCCGGTTTCATTAAAGATTATTAAAGAAACCGCCGAAGCTGATAAATGTCCTGCCTGTAAAATTTCTTCAGGCGAAACACTTAAGATTTCTACAGGCTGCCCACTGCCGGAAAATGCCGATGCCGTTGTAATGCCTGAAGATGCTTCTGTTGAAAAAGGAAAATTGAAAATTTTCAAAAGTGTTTTATCAGGTGAAAACATCGCAAAACAGGGCGAAGACATACTTAAGGACGAAGTTTTTATTATAAAGGGAAGAAAAATAAGACCTCAGGATCTTGGCGGAATAATGGGACTGGGCTACAAAGAAGTTAATGTTTACAAAAAACCTGTCGTGGGAATAATTCCAACGGGAGATGAGCTTGTAAGCTACCCGGAAGAAGCTGAATGCGGAAGTTTAATAGAAACAAACAGCTGGGTTCTTAAAGGTCTTGTTGACGAAGCGGGCGGACAGCCTAAAGTTTATCCCATAGTAAAAGACAACCTTCCTAAAATTAAAGCTGCTTTGAAAAAGGCTTTAAAAGAAACGGATATAGTTCTCATTCTTGGAGGAAGCTCAATCGGAAGCAAAGACTTCACCCTTAAAGCCATAGAAGAAACTGAAAATTCCAGACTGATTGCAAACGGAATTGCAATGAGACCGGGCAGGCAAACCCTTATATCCATTATTAATGATAAAGCTGTTTTGGGACTTCCGGGACATCCTGTTTCTTGTCTAACATCTTTTTTAGTATTTGTTAAACCGGTTTTAATACATATGACGGGCAATCACCGTTCATTCTGGCAGGATATCAAGGATAATGTCAAAGTAAATGCAGTTTTGTCAAAAGACGTAGAATCTCCTAAAAACAGAGAAGATTATGTTCGAGTCAGGTTGAAAAAACTCCCTAACGGCAGGATTTCAGCATATCCCTATGCGGGTAAATCATCACTGCTCTCAACTATGGTAAAAGCTCACGGTATAATCAAGCTCGGCGTTGACTGCTCCAGGCTTTATGAAGGCGACAGGGTTGAAGTTATTCTTTTTTAAAAAACACTTCATTTAAACAGATTTTAGAAATTTGTTTTTAACTGCTCCCTTTTTTCTTTATTCAATAGCCTTTGTTTATTGTATAATTGTTTACTTAATAGAGAGTCAAACCGTTTATATTTTTTGTTAGTTAAATATACAGTAAGGAAGGATGTTTATGAGCAGTTATGAAACAAAAGATATCAGAAATGTCGGTTTAGTTTCACACGTAGGAACAGGAAAAACATCAACGGCAGAGGCAATACTTTTCAACGCCGGACAAAACACCCGTCTTGGAAAAGTTGACAACGAAACTTCGCTGATGGACTACGAACCCGAAGAAATCAAAAGAAGAACAACAATCAGCACGTCTCTTGCAAATTTCAACTGGAAAAACGGCCGCATTAATCTGTTGGATACTCCCGGCGGCGCTAATTTTATCGCAGATACCAGAAATTGTCTTCAGGCTATGGATGGTGCGGTGATTTTGCTTGATGCCATAGACGGTATAAAAATTCAATCTTCAAAACTGGTAAAACAAGCTCAGGAAATGGGTTTATCACTTTGTGTGTTTATTAACAAGCTCGAAAGAGAAAATGCTGATTATAAAAAGGTTGTTGCAGGTTTAAACTCAACATTTAAAGGCAAGCCTGTTTTAATTCAGCTTCCGATTGGTCAAGAAGCTTCATTTAAAGGTATCGTAGACTTATTAAAAATGAAGGCTTACAATTTTGAATTTAATGAAAGCGGAAAATATACTGAAGGTGAAATTCCTGCTGATATTAAAGCTGAAGCTGAAAGCATAAGAGAAGCATCAATAGAATCAATTGTTGAATGCGATGACGAAATCCTTGAAAAATACCTTGAAGGTCAGGATTTAAGTACGGAAGACATATTGCGCGCGCTTAAAAAAGGCGTACAAAGCGGTCAGATAGTGCCTGTGTTGTTCGGCGCGGCTACAAAAAATGTCGGCATTCATCAGCTTCTTGATTTTATTGCCGAAAATATGCCGTCACCTCTCGACAGGGGAGAAGTTAAAGTCCAAAATGCTTCCGGTGAAGAAGTTATCAGAAAACCGCTCGCATCAGAACCTTTATCGGCACTTGTTTTTAAAACAATTGCTGACCCTTACGCAGGACAGCTAACAATCATCAGAGTATTTTCAGGAGAGATACATTCTGATACCAACGTTTTTAATTCGACCAAAAAAGCTAAAGAAAGAGTCGGACAGATGCTCCATCTTGTCGGCAAAAAACATGAACCTGCTCCAAAGGCAGTTCCCGGGGACATAGTTGCCGTGGCAAAACTCAAAGAAACCCAGACCGGTGACAGTTTCAGCGATGAAAAGAATGCCGTTACCATTCCGATTATTTCACAGCCTACTCCGGTTATTTCGTTCGCAATTAAACCGAAAAGCAAAGGTGATGAAGATAAAATCCAATCAGGTCTTAAACGTTTGATGGAAGAAGATACAACTCTTCAAATTTCAAGGGATTTACAGACAAAAGAAATGATTTTATCAGGCATGGGACAGGTTCACCTTGAAGTTGCAATTGAAAAACTTAAGAGGAAATTCGGCGTTGAAGTCCTTCTTGAAACTCCGAAAATTCCTTATAAAGAAACAATTACAGGTGATGTTAAAGTACAGGGTAAATATAAAAAACAATCAGGCGGTAAAGGGCAGTACGGTGACTGTTGGATTGAAATGCATCCGCTTGAAAAAGGCAAAGGTTTTGAATTCGTTGATAAGATTGTCGGCGGATCAATTCCAAGACAATATATTCCTGCTGTCGAAAACGGCATCAGAGAAGCACTGCTTGAAGGCGTTCTTGCCGGTTATCCTATGGTAGATTTTCAGGTTGTGCTCTATGATGGAAGCTTTCACCCCGTTGATTCTTCCGAAATGGCATTTAAAGTTGCAGGCTCTATGGCATTCAAGAAAGGTTCCGCAGATGCAAAACCTGTTCTTCTTGAACCCATAATGCATGTTGAAATAACAGTTCCCGAAGAAAACGTCGGTGATATCATGGGTGATTTAAACGGCAGAAGAGGTAGAATGCTTGGCGTTGATGCTGAAGGAAACACTCAAACCGTCAAAGCTCTTATACCTATGGCGGAAATGCTCAGATACGCTCCCGATTTGAATTCAATGACAAGCGGCGCGGGTGTATTCTCAATGGAATTTTCTAATTACGAAGAAGTTCCCGCTCATCTTTCACAAAAAATCGTTGACGAAAGCAAAGCCGCTAAAGAAGCAGCAAGTAAGCAGTAAAACTAAGATAATTGTTAGAAAAAGCCTTCTGAATACAGAAGGCTTTTTTGATTGAACTATGCCATCACCTCTGCCATAACCGCCTTTTGGGCATGAAGCCTGTTTTCAGCCTGCTGAAAAATGACATCAGCATACTTTTCAAAAACCTCGGCAGTTATTTCTTCTCCTCTATGCGCCGGAAGACAGTGCAAAACTATTGCGTTTTTCTTTGCCAATGGCATAAGCTTTTCGTTAATCTGGTAGCCCTTAAAAATCTTTAGCTTTTCTTCTCTGTCTTCTTCCTGTCCCATGCTTACCCAGACATCGGTGTAAAGTATATCTGC
Organism: uncultured Gammaproteobacteria bacterium; assembly: GCA_964511035.1. Taxonomy (GTDB): domain Bacteria; phylum Cyanobacteriota; class Vampirovibrionia; order Gastranaerophilales; family CAZEDP01; genus CAZEDP01. The sequence goes on along the minus strand of CAZEDP010000087.1, from coordinate 1,272 downwards.
ATCCTTAGCCGCCTCTTGCGGATTGTTTAAAACAGAAATTTTAGAGCCTGTTTTATTGGAAATTTCTTCCGCTTTTTTCAAGTAATTGCCGTCAGGTTCATATCCTTTCGGACAGCCTATCGAAAAGTACATTCCGACCAGAGAACACCCTAAAAGCAGGCTGTTTGCAACATTATTTCCGTCTCCGATATATGCAAGTTTCAACCCTTTGAGTTTTCCGAAAGTTTCTTTTATTGTCAAAAGATCAGCGAGAATCTGACATGGATGTGAACTGTCGGAAAGAGCGTTTATAACTGGGACTTTTGCATATTTGGCAAATTCGGTCAGGTTTTCGTGGGCAAAAGTTCTTATCATAACGGCATCAACGTATCTTTCAAGGGTTCTTGCAACATCACAAATAGGCTCCCTTTTGCCGAGGCTTATTTCGTCGCCTTTTATAACAACAGCATTTCCGCCAAGCTGGTTTATTCCGACTTCAAAACTCACTCTTGTTCTCAGACTGGGTTTTTCAAATATCATGGCAAGAGTTTTGCCTTTTAAAATCTTATGTTCAATGCCTTTATTTTTTTCATTTTTCAATTTTTCGGCTGTTAAAATAAGGTGATTTAGTTCACCGCTGCTGAAATCTCCCAGAGATAGAAAGTCTTTTCCTTTTAAATTCATATCAAGCCCTCAAATCTTAAATGACTTCAAACACTGTCAAATACATATACACTGAAGCCAGAATTAGAACAATTCCGCCTATTTTAACCAGAATACCGGAATACTTCCGAAAGGTAAGAATTTTGCCGAAAAGGGAAGTAAATATGCCTGCCGCAAGAATTACAACTCCCTGTCCCAAAGAATAAAGAAACAAAAGCAAAAAACCAAGCGAAAGATTGGCTTTTAAAGATGCATAAGCCAGTATTCCCGCAAGCATTGGGGTGGAACACGGTGTTGTAGCTAATGC
>CAZEDP010000087.1:0-313 GCA_964511035.1 uncultured Gammaproteobacteria bacterium | reverse complement strand
GATCTGCCTGTCGGGAATTTTTTTAAAAATACGGGCATAGGCAGTTCAATTATATTTAAAAGGTTTAACCCCATAATTAATATTAATGAAGCCATCAATAATACCCAAATCTCACCGGCATGGTAGCCAAAAGCCCTGCCTGCCGCAGCTGCAACAATTCCTGCAATACTCAATAAAAATGACAAACCGATAATAAAAAATAAAAGCTGGATTAAAATCGTCTAGTTATTCATAATTGGTACGGACAAATAATATATTCAAAACTTTAGGAATAAATAAACAACTAATCACTAAATACATTTTACCATAGATA
>CAZEDP010000086.1:0-6346 GCA_964511035.1 uncultured Gammaproteobacteria bacterium | reverse complement strand
TTACGTCCCCATCGTTCAGTGTCAAAATGTCGAAAACTGACCGTTTCCGCCATTTCTCACCTCCGTAATGGTAATGGTGACAAATAGAAAAAATGAGCTTTTTAACTATTCGTCACCATTACCTTGAAATATATCTTTAAATTTATTATGATTGATACATAACAATTTAAATTTTTTCGGGATGTAGCGCAGCTTGGTAGCGCACTTCGTTCGGGACGAAGGGGCCGCTGGTTCGAATCCAGTCATCCCGAGTTTTTTATAAAATTAAAGTATTTTATTCTTCACTATCTTTAGACAATGATAGAGTGTATCCCCATAGTGAAACAGAACCCACTTCTTCTGTCTGCTGCTCCGGAGTTGTTTCGGTTATTTCAGTCGTTACCGTTGGATTAGCTACAGGTTCAGGCTCAGGCGCTGCCGGAACTTTATCAGGTTTAAAAACAGAATTATCTTTTCTGTCGAGTACTTCGAAATCATTTTTTTCCAGATTATCAATATTTGAGCTTAACGTAGGGATCCCGTCATCCCTCCAACTTAAAAACTCTAATTTCTCGAGTTTTCCTTTATCGTAATCTTCTCGAAGACACGCTGCTTTTTCAAACCGCCAATCTTTCAACATATCATTGAATAAAGTCCGATCTGCCAAAGAATTTTCGGAGTTATCTCTGGCATCAATGACATCATCTCTTGTGATTTGTACAATATCTCCTTTAGTTTCACAATTCTCATTATATTCCTTTACAAGTGCATTCCAACACCTGTCATAATCAGCACCAGGTTTTAAACAATATTCTTCTCCTTGAAAATCTGCTTGATAGCCTCTGCCTTTATCAGCTTGCGTTAATTGCGAATTAAATACTCCGTCATTAGCTTTTGTTGCTGTTTCCGTACAATCACGCTTTCCGCACGCAGTTCCCGAATGTGAATGGGCGTTAACAGCAGCAACTGATTCTGTCATAACTCAAACCTCCTCAATAATAACTCAATCGAATCCCATATATTATTATTAAAACAATTCATTGATACTAATTGCCTGATATTCTATTACGCAAAAACTGCACAAAACTAAATTATGCAATTTTTATATAATATTTATTAGAATACTATATAATTTACACCTAAATAGTATTGCTTTTAGTGTTATATCTTAAATAAATTTGATTTAATAAATCTTTATAAAACTTTTCGAAATATTCTATTTAACCTGCAAAAGTTTTCTGCAGTTGAGCAGATTTAGTTTCCAAAGCTAATATTTCTTCAGAACATTGAATTTCACTGATTAAATAATCGGCAATCCACTGATATTCAGTGTCTTTAAAAGAACTTGCCAGATAAGGAACGCTTTCTTCGCCAAGTCTGATTAAAACAGACGAAATTAAACCCTTTGTTGCAAATGATGAATTTTTCAGCAGTTTAATAAGGTCAGGTATAATTGAAGTTCCCATATTTACGAGATAATTTTCAATCTCGTTTCTGCTGTTTCTGTCGGCATTTTCGACCGATTTTAAAAGATAAGGAATTATATCAACTGAGAATTTGTCTCTTGATCTCTTGTTTGTCTTGATTAATTTAATTGTGTTTGTAAAAAATTTGTTCATATTAGCCTGTCTTGAATGCTTTCTGTAAAACTCCGCTCTGACAATCGGCTGTTATACCGACTTTTGAAAATATTATACAATCAATTTTTTTGAATAAGTTTTATCTGAATATTTTCTTTATATCTTAAAAATAATCGGAATAATCCCTTGATATAGATAGATAATAGTTGTTGTTTTTATAAAAATACAGATAAGAGGAATATAGGAGTTTAACCTTTATATTAAATTCTATACTTATCATAAAACAAATATTTCAACCAATTTACTGAGGATGATATAAATGAGTGTGCAGTTAAATAACATAAAATCGTTTCTAAAAACTCTTGGCTTTGCCCCTGTAAGCGGGCAAAGTAATTTATGGAGCAAAGAATATAAAAACCATCATAATTATACAATTAAGATTAGATTTAATAATAATTTAAAAGATTGCATCATAGATTATGGCAAAGAAGTAAAGTTTGGAAGGAAAACAACTAGTAATTTTAACCAAGACGAAAGTTTAGTTGTATTAGAGTGTGTAGATAGGCTATTAGGAAAAGACTATTCTCCAAGCAAAATAACTTTGGAATTGCCTTTCCCCTCTGGGAAAAAACAGCAAGGACAATATCTAGATATTTGTGTTAAAGACAAAAATGACGATACTTTCTTAATGATAGAGTGTAAAACTTGGGGAAGTGAATATAATAAAGAAACTCAAAAAATGCTTGAGGATGGAGGACAACTATTTACTTATTATACAAATGACCGTAATGCTAAATATATTATTTTGTATACCTCAACGTTATCAAAAGAAAACGTAATTTGGTACAAAAACAACATTATAAGCGTCTCAGATTATAAAGAATTACCGAATAAACAAGATATATATGATTATTGGGATAAAACCTTTGAGACTAAAGGTGTTTTTGAAGAAAGTATTGAACCTTACAATATAAAATTCTATGGAATAAAAAAATCAGAATTAATTCCTTTAGATATAAATGATACTTCAAAAAATGAAGGTGGTATTTTTAATCGGTTTACTGAAATACTCAGGAGACATACAATATCAGACAAAAATAATGCTTTTAATAAGGTATTTAATCTGTTTTTATGTAAAATTGTTGATGAAGATGAAAAGTCTGATGATGAAGAAATGGACTTTCAATGGAAAAATAATGAAAATCCAGAAATTGTTTTAGGCAGATTAAACGATTTATACAAAAAAGGAATGGAGAAATATCTTAATCTTAAAATAACTGATTATACAGAAGATGAATTAAACAAATATTTAGATATTCAATTTGATAATAGTGAAACCAATAATTTAATTAGAAAGATATTTAGAGAATTACGATTATATAAAAATAATGAGTTTGCATTTAAAGAGGTTGTGGATAAAAGGACTTTTGAAGAAAATGCAGAAGTAGCTAAAGAAATTGTAAAACTTATTGAAAAATATCAAATTAAATATTCTCAAAAACAACCTTTTTTGGGAGAATTTTTTGAAAGACTATTAAATATTGGTATTAAGCAGGAAGTAGGTCAATTTTTTACTCCTATTCCAATAGCAAATTTTGTTGTAAATGCTATTCCTTTTGAAGACATTATTAACGAAAAAATTAAGAATAAAGAAGGAAAGTTTCTGCCTTATGTAATTGATTATGCCTGTGGTAGCGGTCATTTTTTAACAGAAGCAATGGATAGAATTAATACAATTCTTCTTTCTATTACTGAGAACGAACTAAAAACCAAGCCCCAAAAAGATAATTGCTATGACTGGATACGCTCATACAGATGGGCAGAAGAATTTATATATGGAATTGAAAAGGATTATAGATTATCAAAAACTACAAAAGTGGCTTGTTTTTTAAATGGTGATGGTCTTGCTAACATTCTTTATGCAGATGGTTTGGATAATTTTAATTCTGATAAATATGTAAAATTACTAAAAAATAAAAATAGTTCTGATAATCAAGTTTTTGACATAGTTATAGCAAATCCCCCATATTCTGTTGAAGGATTTAAACCTTTATTAAAGGATATTAACAGAAATTTTGAGCTATATGATTGTTTAACCGATAAAAGTGATGATATTGAATGTATATTTATTGAAAGAACAAAACAGTTATTAAAGGCAAATGGTTATGCTGGAATAGTTTTGCCAACTACAACGCTCATAAATAAAGGTATTCATAAAAAAGCTAGAGAATTAATATTAAAATATTTTGAAATATACGGAATTTGTGAGTTCGGTAAAAATACTTTTTTGGCTACAGGACAAAATACTGTAATTCTCTTCTTAAAAAGAAGAGATAACAATGATTGTAAAAAAGTAGAATTATTAGTAAAAAAATTCTTATTAGAGAGAAAAGATTTTTCCTTTAATGGAGTAGAAAATATTATTTCTGAATATTTGAATACCGTTAGGGATTTGGACTTTGACACATATATAGAATATCTGAAAAGCGATAATGTGTTAAAATTAGAAGAGCAGAAACTTTTAATTTATCTATTAACGCATAATCAAAGAGTTGTTATCTCTCATTATGGGGATACAACTGAAGAAGAGAAACGGTTTTTGGGTTATGAACATTCTGATATGAAAAAATATGAAGGTATTCATCCATATCCCTACAGTGAAAGTGGCATTATAAATTCTAAACTATATGATAATACTAACTTAGAAAATGTTACTAAAATAAACTCGTATATATTAAAGAACTTTAGAAATGAGAATATTCAAGAAATTTCTGGTGATTTACTAAAACATGTACAAATCAAATCACTAACGGAGTTAATAGACTTTGATGCAGCAGAATTTGAAGCTAAGATATTCATTACTTGCTTGGACAATCCATTTTTAACATCAAATTATCCCCTGAAAACACTTAATGATAAGGTCAATGACGAATATATTGCAGAAATTTTAGACTTCATGAGAAAACCTGTAAGAAAATCTATGCGAACAGAAGGTAAATACCCTTATTATGGGGCTTCTGGTAAAACAGGAAATATTGATGATTATATTTTTGATGAAAAACTAGTTTTAATTGGTGAAGATGGTGCTAGGTGGGCTAAAGGAGAAAATACAGCTTATATAATTAATGGTAAAAGTTGGGTAAATAATCATGCACACGTTGTTAAACCAAATACAGATTATTTATTACATGAATATTTAGAAGAAATATTTTGTAGGCTCGATTTTAGTTATTTAAAAACAAGACCAAATGGCGGTAAATTACAGAAAAGCGAACTGTGTTCAATAAAATTTCCTTTCCCTGATGTAAAAGAACAGAGAGAAATATTAATAAAACTCTCAAATTTAAGAGCGGATAAAAGGTACGAATTATTTGATAAATTATTGGGAATTAATTAAATTTGTTTGAATAAATATTGAAATTCTAAACCAAAACAGCCTGACTAAGCACAATATCAAACATAGCAGGATTTGAATTGTTAGGATGATTACGGTTATTGTATCTAAAGCAAAACTCATTGATATAATTTTGCAAATATTCAACTGAAACATGGTGATAGATTCCTAAGATTCCGCGTTTTAAAGTAGCCCAGAAACTCTCAATATTGTTAGTATGAACAAAACCGTCTGCAAAGGCTTCTTGGTGGTCAATGGTGAAGTGTAAATGATTAGTTTTCTTTAATCTGTTATACCCTGAAAATTCATCAGTAATAACAACATTAGAGGATTTACAGACTTCATCTAAAATACTCATTAATTGTTTACCCGTGAGTTTTTGACCATTGCTATCAGGTAAAGCAACTTTAGCGTGGAGTTGTTTACCATTCCTGTCAACAACTCCGACAACTGGAGTTTTCTTTGTTCCTCTACCTCTTTTATTGCTATCATCATCTCTATGATTGCTTTTGCGTGGCTTGCCGCCGATATAACATTCATCAATTTCGATGATAGTATCAATAAATTCCTTGTTTTCCTGATTACCCATAGCAGTTCTTATTTGCTTTAACATTCTCCAAGCTGTTTTATAAGTGACTCCAATTTCACGCATCAATTGATAGCCTGAAATGCCTTTCTTTCCGTTTAAAAATAAGTGAAGAGCATACATCCATTTTCTTAAATCTGTATCTGATTTTTCAAAGATTGTATCTTTAAAGATTGAAAAACTGTTATTACAGCCATTGCAATGAAAAAACTTCGGTCTGCCTTTTTCGACAGAAACTCTATCGCTACCGCAATGATTACATCTTAGCCCGTTTGGATACCTGATTTTGATAAAGTGTTTAATAACCGCTTCTTCTGTCGGAAATTTGTTTAAAAATTCAAAGAAATTCATGGTTTTAAATCCTTATATAATCTAATTTATGAACTAATTATACAAGAATAAATTATCTATGTCAAGGGATGATACCGAAAATAATTAGTAAAAGCCTTGCAAAATCTGTATCTTAAAATTTCTAAAAAAATTAAGAAACAAATTTCAATATTAACCGTCTATGAAATTCGTGAGGCAAAATTATTGAAATTACTTTTACAAAAGCTGAGGAAAAAGGTAAGTAAGGAAGATGGCAGTTTTAGAATTAAACAGTAACATTTATGAGGCAAACTTAGAAAATAAAACCAATCTTGAGGACATTTTAATCGGTGACGAACTGTTGTCCGAATTAAATGAAGAGGTTTTAGAAGAGGATTTGGTCCAGATACCGGAACGAAAATCCAAGAAGTTTGCGAAAGTTATGGATTCTGACGATATCCTTCAAATGTATTTGAGAGACATCGGCAGAAAAAAGGT
>CAZEDP010000085.1:0-6450 GCA_964511035.1 uncultured Gammaproteobacteria bacterium | reverse complement strand
TATTGCAACTGGTATACGAAAAAAAACGATAAAGTCAGTAAGGTAATTATTGAAAAAGCCAGAAAGTTAAATCCTTTAGAAGATTATTACTATTATGCCCCTATATGGTCTAAAAAGGGAGTTTGGACCGACATCTATGTGGATGCTGATATTAAAGTCCCGATGATAACCTACTCTTCGGCTGTTTATAAAGATAATACAATCATTGGAGTTGCAGGAATTGATATCTCGTTGAATCAATTTAAGGATATGCTAAATAATTTAAAGAAAAAATACAAAGGCTCGGAAATATTTGTGATTAATGACAAATATAAATTTGTTTCCACAACTGAATTCGATGTCGGCACACAACACACAAATGAATCCTTTGCAGATTATAAAAACGGTTATTTTAAATTTTTAGTCGAAAAAATTGTTTTTAACAATCAGGGTTATGTTAATTACAAGAACCCTTTAGGTAAAGATAAAATTGCCGTTTTTTCACGACTCCCCAATGATTTCATTTTCATTATGACCATGCCAAATGAAATTTTTGCCAGAAGCGCCAACCAACTGGTTAAAAACGGCATATTAATAATTCTCACTGTTTTGCTGGGTTCATGGCTACTGGCAATAAAACTGAGCGATTTTTTCACCAAGCCTATTAATAATCTCAGGCAAAATCTCGGAAAAATATTGGAAAGTTCCTGGAGCATGATTTTCTTTGTTGACGTGGAAACATTTAAACTTGTCTACGCTAATAACATGACTTTGGAAAATCTCGGATATTCCTTGGAAGAAATTAAATCACTGACTCCTTATGATATAGACGTTAATCTTGAACCCGTGAACTTGAAAAATAGGCTTCAAGCCCTGATTTCAGGCGAAAAAGACGCTTTGGTATTTGAAACAATATACAAAAGGAAAGACGAAACTACATTTAACTGCGAAGTAAAACTTCAGCTTAATAATTACGAAGAAAGACAAATTTTTACCGCTATTTTTCAGGACATTACCGAACGCAAAATATCCGAAGAACTTTTAAAAACCGCTCACGAAGTTATAGAAAAACAGGTCGATGAACTTACGGAAAAGACATCTTTATTGTACGGTCTGCTTGATTCCATTCCCGATTTAATATTTTTCAAAGATAATGATTGCGTTTATCTTGGCTGCAACAGGGCTTTTGAAGAATTCGCAGGACACAGCAGAAATGAAATTGTAGGCAAAACAAACTATGAATTATTCCCGAAAGAAGATGCCGACTATTTCCAAAATTACGACCTTCTGACACTGCAAACATCACAACCCACCATAAACGAAAGATGGATAGAATACGAAGACGGAAGAAAAATTCTTATAGAAACAGTAAAAGCGCCTCTTTATAACTCCAAAGGAGAATTACTTGGTTTACTCGGAGTTAGCCGCGATATTACAGATCGCAAGCTTCTTGAAATTTCTCTATTGGAAAGCAAAAACCAGCTTCAGGCAATTCTCGATAACCTGCCGTTCATGGCATGGCTGAAAAACAAAGAAGGCAACTTTATAGCCGTAAATAAACCTTTTTCACAAGCTTTCAATTTGGCTGTAAAAGAATTGCTCGGAAAAGACGATTTTGATATATGCCCTCAAGAACTGGCCGAGAAATACCGGAACGACGACATTAAAATAATGGCAACAAAGGAAACCATGTCTTGTGAAGAAATCATTAAAGTCAATGATGAAGAAAGACTGTTTGAAACCTTTAAAACACCCATATTCGACAAAAACGGCAATGTTATAGGAACAACCGGGCTTGCCAGAGATATCACGGAAAGCAAGGAACTTCATAATTCCTTAATCGAAAGCAAAAAACAGCTCGAGGCAATTTTGAATAACATGCCTTACATGGCATGGCTTAAAGATGAAGACTCCAAATATATAGCCGTAAATGAAGCATTTGCGCAAAGTATCGGCTTGTCCTCAGGAGATGTTATCGGAAAAACAGACTTTGATATCCATCCCAAAGAACTTGCCGAAAAATGCAGGGCTGATGATAACGATATTATGAGGACAGGACTTCAGGAATGCTTTGAAGACTTTATCTGGATTGGAAACGAAAGAAAATGGTCTGAAACATTTAAATCTCCTATTTTTGACGAAAACGGCAATATAATCGGTACAACAGGACTTTCCAGGGACGTCACCGACAATAAACTTTTTGAACTTGAACTGCTGGCAAAAGATAAACTCCTGACAGCTTTGGCTGAAGCTACAAATATGCTGGTAAGCAACCCTGATTTTGACGAAGCTGTTATAAGCGCCTTTGAAATAATCGGCAAAGCAGCCGATATTGACAGAATTTGTCTTTTTATGAACTCATTCAATATGGAAAGCAATGAAGTTAACGCCAGTTTGAAACATGAATGGTTATCTGAATTTACCTCACCTATAATCAATTCATCAGGGATGCAAAATATTACTCCTGATGACTTTATGGAATTTTCAGACTTACTGCTGAATAAAAAACCCGTAATTGGTCTGACCAAAGATTTTTCAGATACAACGAAAAAGAATTTGATATCCCAAGATGTCCTTTCGCTTATGATTTTCCCCATTTACATCAAAGACGAATTCCGCGCTTCAATATCATTTGACGATTCAAAAACCGAAAGGATTTGGACTGAAGCCGAACAGGCAATGATATCCTTATTTGCGGCATCAATAAGCGGAGTAATGGAAAGAAAAGAAAAACAGGAAATGATGGTTGAAGCCATAGAAAAAGCAGAAGCCGCGAACGAAGCAAAAAGCGAATTTCTTGCCAATATGAGCCACGAAATAAGAACTCCGATGAACGGTGTGATAGGCTTTATTCAGCTCCTTGCCGAAACTCAGCTTAATGAAGAGCAAAAAGACTTCGTCGATGAAGTTCAAAAATCTTCCGAATCATTGTTATACATTATTAATGACATTCTTGATTACTCAAAAATTGAAGCCGGCAAGATGATTATGGAGAATATAAGTTTTGATTTGCGCTCCACTGTCGAAGATGTCGCAGTTTTGGCCACTTCTTCCGCCCGGGCGAAAAATCTCGAAATCAGCTCTCTTATATATTCCGATATGCCGACAAGAGTTTTCGGCGACCCGGGAAGATTAAAACAGGTATTGAATAACCTCGTCAACAACGCAATTAAGTTTACAAAGGAAGGAGAAATCAATATTACCGTTAAGCCGATATCTCAAAACGATGAAGAAGTTGAAATTTATTTTGAAGTGTCTGACACCGGAATAGGCATATCTGAGGAAAATCAGAAAATAATATTTGATTCTTTTACTCAGGTAGATGCTTCCACAACAAGAAAATTCGGAGGCACCGGACTGGGACTTGCAATATGTAAAAATATAGTAAACCTGATGGGTGGAACAATAAACCTTGAAAGTAAGCTCGGAAAAGGTACAAAAGTTGTCTTTACAGGTAAATTTACCATTGATTCAAGCAGTGAAACCCAAACAAATGAGCTTAAAGATTACTTTAAAGGGAATAAAGTTCTAATTATAGATGATAATTTAACTAATCTGGAAATTACACGGCATTATCTGGAATCATATTTCTGTAAAATTTACAAAGCACAGACTATCGAGAAAGCTATATCAATACTTCAGTCTAAAGAAGACATCAATGCAATTATTGTGGACAACAAAATGCCGGAAATGAACGGATTTGAATTTAACTCTTTGATTAAAGCCGATAAAAAACTCAATAATATCCCTGTTATTCTCCTCACCTCACTTGTACAAAAAGGAGATGCACAGCTGGCTAAAGAAGAAGGGTTTGCAGGATATCTAACCAAGCCCGTTCGTAAAAAAGAACTGACAGAATGTCTGCAAATGGTTATTAAATCAAAAGGAAAATCTTTTAAAGAAGACGATAAACCTCTCATTACCCGTCACGTAGTAAATGAGAAGAACTTTAACAATAAAGTAAAAATTCTTGTTGTTGAAGATAATGAAGTAAATCAAAAACTCATTGTCAAACTTTTGAATAAATTCGGCTATTCCTGCGATATAGCCGTCAACGGAGCAGATGCAGTCAAATCATATAAAGCCAAATGGTACGACCTGATTTTAATGGATTGCCAGATGCCTGTAATGGACGGTTATAAAGCTACAAAAGAAATAAGAAAAATTGAAAATAATACAAAACACACTCCTATTGTGGCTTTGACGGCACATGCACTGGAGGGAGACCTTGAGAAATGTTTGGATGCCGGAATGGACGATTATTTAAGCAAGCCGATTAATGCACGCAAACTTGCCAGCATTCTCACCAGTCATTTATCCGTGCAGAAAGAAGATGTCAGCAAAATGATTAATGAGGTGGTTAGAGACATCGGATTTACCGAAGACGAAACCAGAGAGCTCATTGTTGAATTTCTTGAAGAAGTTCCGGAAAATATTTTAAGAATAAAAGAAGCTGTCGATAAAAAAGACTGGGACCTTGCAATTAATGTCTCTCATACAATGAAGGGAGCCAGTCTTAATTTACGCATTGATAAACTTAATAAGCTGTTTAAACTTCTTGAAAATGCGGCAAAATTGGAAAGCGTCTCTTCCTGTAATAAAATCATTAAAGAAATTGAAGACTATTCATCGCTGCTTTCAAGGTCATTCTGATTTAGGGTTAAATATCAAAAAAATCTATCTTTCCGCAGCTCAAGCAGTAATACCCGCCCGTAATCATTATTTCATCGTTTTCCAGCATTTTGGGGATAATATTGCCTGCCGTTTTTAATATTCTGCCCTGATTTTTTATATTATTTACGACCGCATTGTATGCAAGATTCCCCTCCTGCTTTTTTGCTTCTTCAACCGCGGGAAGGATTTTTTCGATAATTTCTCTCACAAAAAAAGAAGCCGAATCTCCCTGAATTGTTTTTGCAACGGCCCCGCAGCCGTCATGACCCAGAATAAGCACCAGCTTAACCCCCAGTTCGCTCAGGGCATATTCTACACTGCCTATTACACTTGAGCTGATAATGTTTCCTGCGTTTCTGATTACAAAAAGATCACCAAGTCCTCTGTCAAAAACTATTTCAGAAGGAACACGAGAATCCGAACAGGAAATAATAACAGCAAAAGGGTTTTGCCCTTTTACAAGTTCCATCCTTCTTTCTTCAACAAAGTTTGTTAAAAAACAGTTGGATTCGACAAAACGCTTATTACCTTCTTTTAACAAACTCAGAGCTTTTTCGGGATTCATGCTTATTCCTCTATTTCCATTTATATCCGGGGGCATATTTGTAATTTTATAATTCTATCAGAAAATTTGGGGAATACTACAAAATCACGCCCGTTATTAATTCAAAAAAAATCGGGCTGTATAAGCCCGAAGTTATCATATCTCAACAAATTCTCTCTTTGCCTTAATTCTTTGTTCCTACTTCGTACCCGCAGGTCAGGAAACACGCGGGAACGATTTTATTTATCATTTGTACATTCTGAGTTGCAAGAATAACAGGTATATCATCAGCATGTACGGCATAATCCTTAAATTTGATGTTTCTGTTGTATTCTTCTTCATCCTTGTTCAAAAACTTATTGTTAAGCTTGTTGGAAATAAAACCGCCTATGTGCATACCGCCTACTATTCCAACGACTGTAATAAAAGCCGATGCAAGCGATTTATGTCCGGTCATTACTCTTTTTATAAATTTGTTTTCGGATTTGTTAGCGTAATGAAGCCCTCTTTCTACAAAGATTGTCGGCAAAAGCAGGTTATTTAAGAACTGAAAATTCGCTTCTTCGAGTTTTTTTCTGATGTGTTTGCCTTTATCCATAATCAGACCGCCTACAAGACCGCCTGCCATTGAACCTGCCCCGATTTCAAGAACTTCGCGCAAGTTATAATTGACTTTAGCAAAGTCTTTTATCCCTTTTCCCTGTCTCTTTGTTACAAGCGCAAGAGCCGCTGCAGTTCCGACCGCTGTTGAAACCAGTACAGGGTAATTCACATCGGATAATTTCGGCATTTTGGGCAACAGGTTTTTCTTTTCTGATTTTTCTTCCTGAACCCCTTTAAAAGGGATATTATTTAAGCTGTTAATTCTTATCATCACTGCACTGCTTTTACTTAAAATAAAGTGTCCGACATGTTGATAAAAACCAAACAAAAATTTAATTGCTATTAAATGATGATTTTTTAAACTTTTATTAAGAAAGATTTGGTTTAGAGCGGCTGAATTATACTAATCAAGGACTTTTAGAGATTTTGAAGATGTTAAAATATTTGGTATTACTAAAGTAAACGATAATAAATATAATTTTGCAATTGCTGATGATGGTACTAAAAAAGATATTTTAAATGGTGATGTAACTGTAAATGGTAAGAGTATAACAATAGATATGAAATTAGATTTAGATGAAACTGGTGAGTTAAATCATAACTTTGTTATTAAAATTAGTGAAACTATGATAGATTTTACTTATAGTTCT
>CAZEDP010000084.1:0-6680 GCA_964511035.1 uncultured Gammaproteobacteria bacterium | reverse complement strand
ATCCGCGAACGGCGAAAGAATATCTTTCAAATCCTCAAACGTAAGCGATTTTTCCATTGTCCTTTCGGCAGAGATGATTGTATCGGCGAGGTCGCGCTTTTTGTCTTTTAATTTCAGGATTTTCTCTTCGACTGTGCCTTTTGTAATCAGCTTATAGACAAACACATTCTTGGTCTGCCCGATTCTATGCGCCCTGTCGGTTGCCTGATCTTCAACGGCGGGGTTCCACCACGGGTCGTAATGAATTACATAGTCGGCGCCGGTCAGGTTCAAGCCCGTTCCGCCCGCTTTCAGGCTGATTAGGAATACCGGTATCGATTCGTTGTTGTTGAAGTTATTAACGACAGTTTCTCTGTCTTTGGTCGAACCGGTCAGGTATTCGTACTTAATGCCGTCTTTGTCGAACCATTCTTTAATGATTTCGAGCATTTTGACAAACTGGCTGAACAGAAGCACCCTGTGCCCTTCGCTTATAATATCTTCCAGCATTTCTTTGAGGTGTTCAAATTTGCCGGATTCGTCTATGTTTTGCTCGGCGGCTTTGTCGAACAGCCTCGGGTGGTTGCATATTTGCCTTAAGCGCAAAAGAGCCGCAAATATGGACATTTTGCTCTTTTCAAAGCCGTTTTGGGCAACCTGTCCGAATATCTCATTCCTTGTGCTTTCAAGGTACTCAAGGTAATATTCCTTTTGCTCCGGCGTCATATGGCAGTATGCAATGCTTTCAACTTTGTCAGGCAGGTCTTTTGCTATGTCGCGTTTTAACCTTCTCAGGATAAACGGATAAACCTGTCTTCTCAGACGCGCTTCGGCTGTTTTATCGCCTCTCTCTTCAATAGGGACAGTGAAGCGGTAATTGAATTCGTTTATGTCGTATAAGAAGCCCGGCATAAGGAAATCAAACACCGACCAAAGCTCCGAAAGCCTGTTTTCGATAGGCGTACCGGAAAGCGCAAGTTTCGCATAAGAATTGAGCTGTTTTGCGCATTTGGCGGTCAGAGAGTCATAATTCTTGATATTCTGCGATTCATCGAGGATTATCAGCCGGAACTTGTACTTTTTCAGCTCGTCGATGTCACGCCTGAGCAAAGCATAGCTTGTCAGGACGATGTCGCTTTTTTCTATCCTGTGGAAATAATCCTTTCGGGCATTTCCTGTCAAATTAAGGCACGATAACTGTGGAGCAAACTTTTCAATTTCGTTTTCCCAGTTAAAAACCACCGAAGTCGGACAAATAACAAGCGTTGGGGTTTTGCCTTCCTCATTTTTGGCTCTCTGAATTAAGCCCAAAGCCTGAAGTGTTTTACCCAAACCCATATCATCGGCAAGGATTCCGTTCAAACCGTAAGAATACAAAAACCACAGCCAGTTAAGCCCTTTTTTCTGATATTCTCTAAGCTCGCCGGTTATTTCAGAAGGGACGTCAATCTCGTCAATAGAGCTGAAAGAGCTGATTGCATCCCAGAATTTTTTGAATTTTTTGCTCATTTTCAGGACCGCGCCCTGCTCAATAAGCTCCGAAACCAGACCTGCTCTGTATGTTTTAACGCTGAATTTGTTTTCGTCAATTTTTTCCGCGTCAAAGAAGGTCAAACTCTTTGTGAACGTCAAAATCTGGGCTAACGGAATTTCAACATAGCCTTCTTTTTCGAGATAAAAGTATTTTTTCCCTCTTTGCAGAAAATACTGCACCTTTTCCATATCAATTACTGTTTTGCCGACTTTGCAGGATATTTCAAGGTTAAAGCTGTCCGGTGTTTTGTCAAAATCAATATCTGCATGTATTTTTAATTGATGTTTTGCCGATTTTAATATATCTAAATTATTCGCGCTTTCGACAATCCAACCTTCCTGAAGCAGGGGCAGAACTTTATTATAAAAATCAATCGCGCTGCTTTCATCAGTGGCAAGATTATTCGTCTGCATCGGCTGAAAATTATTATTTATAAGGAACTTATAAACTTTTTCTTCATGCTCCAAATTTCTTTTAACCCAGTATAATAACTCTTCTTCCGGTTTTTTAACGGTAACATAGGGTGTTTTTTCCGCAAGTTTTCCGTACGGAACTCTCACTCCGTCGTATTCAAATTCAAGGGTAAGTTTTAAACTTAATTCTTCACCGCTCTCATCCGCATCCAATATCAAAACATTAGCAGGAGGTCTTTTTTCAAGCGTCAGTTTTTCGAGCGTTTCGGAAATATCAACTCTCAGCAATTTTTTTAATTTTGGAAGTTCTTCATAAACAAATTTTCCCCCGTCCGCATCTCTAATGTCCGTAAAAGTTGATCTGGTCAAATGGAACGGCAGACTCGAAAGAGCGGTATCCAACGGAAAAATAACATTTTTATATCTTCCCCATTTAACATTTTTGGAAAAATAATTTATTTCATCAAGCGGATACATATCTTCAGGATTTCCCCTCTTCCAGTGCAGCGATAAAAGGACATTTCCGACCAGAGAAACATTTACGGCAAGAATTAATTCTAACGGTTCCTTATTAAACTTTATAAGACTTTGTGTCGTATTATCGACAACTTCTTCAAGCTGGGAAAGAATTTTTAAAGTTTCTTCAAGTTTGTTGAGATACAAATAATACCAGCCTGTTTGTTTTTCTGGTTTTGCGTTTTTATAGAGATTTTGCATTAGAAGCAGTTCATATTTTTGAAAATTATTTAATTGGAACTCCCCTCCGTTCGCAGAATTTAACGCCGCTATTGCTCTTAAAACAACGCTGACATCCTTAACAGGTTCGTTTTTTTCTCTGTCAATAAGCTGAACTCCTGCAAACCCTTTTTTTGAAACCGTATCAAACAAAACCTTATAACTGCCCTGAGGACTTTCAACCGGAGGAGGATTTTCGTCCTCAAACGTAAATTCATGACCGGTCTGTCCCGTCATATACTCTTCCCATAAATGCTTATTAATGCTTGTCAGCCCGACACAAACAGAGTGTTTGCACCATTCTTCCGTCAGAGGGCAGTCGCACTGCGCAGAAACTTTTTCAGGAGATAATTTCAGATTTACCGTGTATTTATCCTGAAAATTACCCTTTACAAAGGCTTCAACGGTATCGCCCGACAAATTTATATCGAGAATCTGGTTTGTCCGATAATATTCATAGCCCCTGCGCCAACTTCCCGGCGCAGCGGCGTCTTTAATGTATTTAAAATTGAACATGCAGTTTTGTTTTCACTTTGTAACAACGTTTTTATATAAAATATTCGATTGATAATCGTGATTTGCAGGTATATTTAATAAACAAATATCATTCGGCAGAAAGAGACTTTACCGAATAACGCTACCCTTACATGAAGTATAACAGATTAGTTATTAGTGTCCAATACCCACTGAAATTATTTAATTATTAAGCAAATTTTACAAATTTCGTTTTTATTTTGTCATGCTAAATCAGTGTTTAAAAGGGTTTTGAAATTCTGCGGATAAATATTAAACCCTTATGGAATGCTAAACTTGCCCCTTTGAGTTAAATTCTGTATGTTTTTAAAAGGGTTGTGTATTAATTTAAACGATGTTTTTAGAGGAGTGAGCGCTTTACAATGTCAGTTAACACAGCAGCAATCAACAGGGATTTTGTTGTACCCGAAACTGTTGATATTTTATACAACAGCAGAATTTTCAAACTCAGGCTTGAAGAGATGTATAAAAAGCAGGACTACATCGAAAAAGCCAAAAACCTTTCAATGAAATTAAGACAAAATGCCCTTGAAAGAGAACTATTCAACAGAGAAATTCAGCTTTTCAAGCAAAAAATCAATTCGGAGAATTTTTTATACAGAATTCTCGGAATTACCTCAAAAACAGCATCCTCTGAAGAAATTAAGACAAATTGGCGAAAACAGGTAATCAAATGGCATCCCGACAAGGCTTTTGAATACAACAAAAAAACCTGTGAAAACGTACTGAAATTATTGAATCTGGCTCATGAAATCTTGTCCGACAAGGACAAAAGAAATCTTTACGACAGATACGGTAATCAATGGCTGAAAAGATGCGGATATCTGAATGAAGAAAGCTTAAGCGTTATTTAATAAACGGATGAACGGATATGAATATAGCAGAACTATCGGAATACCTGGATATAAATCAAACAACCCTCAGAAAATGGGACGATTTCTTCTTTGAGGAAAAAGAAGACAAAAACTATAACTTCTATCCCGAAAGCAAGATAAAAGCTCTGAAAAAAATAAGAAACCTTGCGCAAAAAGGTAAAAATCTTGAAGAAATAAAAGATTTAATGAACAAAGGCAATCCGTTTTTAACAAAGAATTTGACCGAAATACCAAAATTTGAAGTTATTGTTGATGACCGAATAAGCGTCGATAAAATAGAGTTCATAGTCAAACCCGTTCTAAACCAGCTCGAAAAGGCTCATTTAAAGATAGAACAGCTTTTAATCGAAAAGTCAAAAATCATTGAAGAAAATGCTCTGGAAAAAGCGCGGCTAATTGCTGAAATTGAGATTTTAAAATTCAAAAATGCCCAAATATCAAAAAATAAAGACGATATTGAAAAACTGACCATCAATTCCTTAATCTCTAAGGACAATATAGACCAAAATGAATTAATTGAAGCTCTTGAAATTGCTCAAGAGCTGATTAAGGAAAAAACCGAAGAGACAGACGAATTAAAAGCAAAGATCAATGAAAAAGAAGAGCTGATAAAAAACAACGAAGAAAAATTTGACCGCCTTATGCAAAAAACAGGAACTAATAAATGGTGGGAATTCTGGAAACACTAGGACAGTTTCTTATTTGCCAAATGTAATTAATTCAAACCGTCATTCTGAGCGTAAGCGAAGGATCTCAACCCTCTATACATCCCCGTCATCCCGTGCCCAACACGGCATGACGTCGTTATGCTCTGAATGACGAAATTATTTCAATAAATATTACAAATATGTAAATTTTTTTGTGAAAATCGGGCTGTAACCGTTCCGAAAATCATACATAGAATTTTAATAAATAATGGTATGAGCGTTGAGTTGGAGAAAATCTATGCGAGTATCTTTTGCTAACAATCAACCAAACATTTTAAAGCAAATGGGGTTGTACCGTTTACCCGAAAACAAAAGGCTTGAAAATCTTCGAAAACAACAAGAACAAACGTATGACTCTTTAAAGAAAGGTATTTTAGGAGGTACTATTCTGGGATTGATGAGTCTGGTCTATTTTGCTGTCAAAAAATCCCCAAATAAAATTCTTAATTCTTTAAGCATATTTGCGGCATCTGCTATGAGCTTACATTTGTACTTTTTGTCAAAATATACCTATGAAAATATCAAAGAATACAATGAGTCAAACAATTAATCTAAGTATTTTTTACATTTGGATTCGTGAAATTGAACGGGTAGGTTAAATGACTAAGATACATTTTAAAAACTCTTCATTCAGACAGGTTTATAACCCCAATAACTATAATAAATTAAGTCAAGCGCAACCTAACAGTTATATTGTTCAAAATCCTCCCGCAAAATACCCCTCCGCAGCTTCGCAGGGCGGTCAAAACTTACCCGATATCAATCTTATGGGCATGGGGCTTGTCACTTTTGGTCTTGCCGCCGGCGGATTTGCCTATATAAAGTTTAAGAACAGGACTCCTCTTCCCTTTGATTTAAAAAAACTTTCTTCCGATGAAATAAGATTTTTAAAAGATAAAGTCAATAATGTTTCGGCAAATGACAGGCAGTATCTTGAAGAATTAGCAAAAGGACTGACAGAAGACTTTTGTTTTGAAGGAAAAATCGCTTACGTTTGAGGATTTGAAAGATATTCTTTCGCCGTTCGCGGATTAAGCGTAATTTGCATTTCAGTATAGTTCATCCTGCAGGATTTTTATTTTAGAATTCAGCAAATCATCGCTTTGTTTAATCGGATATGCCGACGTTTTCTCAATCACAGAAGTTATTTTTCTGATTACGTCCACAGCGCTTTTGACCTTATTAATCTGAACAAAAGGGGCTTGGGCTATCTCGACATCCCTGAATGTTATCTTGTATCCGTCCGAATCAGTAATGTAATCACCGTCTTCATCGGTTTTATAGTTCCTTTCCTCATAAGCATAGCGCTGATAGTCTTTGTTTTTGAAAAATTCTTCCGTGGCATTTAAAGCCATTTCGCTGACGGTTTGGATTTTGGAATTTAGAGCCGCGGCTTTGTTAATTTCTTCTTCCGATATTTTTTCTATGATTTTGCATCCCATTTGCATCCTATTTTTAGCCTTTTGCTGAACCCAGCCTTTTGTCATTCTAAAGAAATTGCCGTTGTAGCGCAGGCTTTCCTCTTTAGCGAACTCTCTTAAGCTTTTGCAATTGCCTGTGATATATTTGACCTTTTGTTCATTCCAGTCAATTCTGTTGTTTGGTTGTTTTTCGTTCATTTCATTCATTTCGTTCATTATTTTTGCTCCAATCGGGTGGTATTAATTATTTCCAATATTACAATTGTAACATATTATTATGCGTCCGAAGGTCCCCAATTTGTGACCGTTTGGCTACAATTTTTTTCTTTCCCACTCACCCAAAAATTATAAGGGGATTGTGCCCCTTAAACCCAATATCCGATGATGCTTTGCTGAAGCAATAAGCAGTGGTGATTGCTGATATTGTGGGTGTTCAGCATCTTGCCAACTGTTTATAAACTCATAAAGCCTTTTTAAAGGTA
>CAZEDP010000083.1:0-6715 GCA_964511035.1 uncultured Gammaproteobacteria bacterium | reverse complement strand
AAAAAATTAAAATCCTGCCTTCAGGTTGCTGCGAAAATTGAAATCACCGACAGCAGGATTTTAAGTCTGGTTTATACTCCCGGAGTAGGGAGCAGTTGTCAGGAAATATTTAATAATCCGGAAAAATCTTTTGATTTAACAAACCGAGCAAACTCAGCCGCAGTATTTTTTGCCGAAACAGATAATGATGATTTTATTATAAAAAAATTAAATATTTATAAGCAACTAACCGGAATTGACTGTTATCCGTTTGTTATAGATTCAAAAAATCCTGATAAATTTGTTCAAATCGTTATGAGTCTTATTCCTTCTTTTGGGTATATTGTTCTGTCAAATTTGGGATATACAGCAATTGCACGTATTTTTCCTTTGCTGATAAGACAGGATATCTCCATTGATATTTTTACGGCTGATACTGAATTTTTAACCAAGAGGGCTTTAAAATCTTCAGATATAAGTCTTAATAACACTGATAATAATGTAAATGAACAATCTCTTAAACTTCACAATGACTTAATCGGAGTTGTAACTACTAATATAGCTGATTATGATGAAAGCGTGCCGGAAAATAATCTTATAGCAATTATAACTGACGGCAGTGCAGTTTTAGGGTACGGTAATTTAGGACCGGAAGCAGCACTTCCTGTTATGGAAGGCAAATCTGTTTTATTTTCTTCATTAGGAGGAGTTTCTGCCGTTCCTATTTGTCTGAAAACTCAAAACAGTGATGAGTTCATCGAAGCTGTTAAAGAATTATCGACTGTTTTTGCGGGAATTAATCTTGAAGATATAGCCGCTCCTGATTGCTTCAAAATAGAAACAGAATTAATAAAATCTTTAAATATACCTGTTTTTCACGATGACCAGCACGGAACAGCCGTAGTTGTACTGGCCGGATTTTTAAATGCCCTTAAACTTATCGAAAAAAATATTGATCAGGTAAAAGTTGTCATTAACGGAGCAGGTGCTGCCGCTATTGCGGTTACAAATCTTTTGCTCAAGTCAGGAGTTAAAAACCTTATTCTCTGTGATCGAACCGGAATTATTTGCAAAGGGCGAAGCAATATGAATTCATATAAAGAGGAAGTTGCGGAAAGGACAAACCCCGAGCATCTAAGCGGTACATTGTCAGATGCATTAATTAATGCCGATTTCTTCATCGGATTGTCGGCGGGAAATGTCCTTAAGCCTGAAAATATAAAAAATATGAGCGCAAAGCCTGTTATTTTTGCATTAGCCAACCCCGTGCCCGAAATAATGCCCGATGTTGCGCTTGAAGCAGGAGCATTTATTGTTGCAACGGGAAGATCTGATTTTAAAAATCAGATTAATAATTCCCTTGCCTTTCCCGGCATTTTCAGAGGCGCTCTTGATTCAAAAGCCCCCAAAATCACTGACGAAATGAAAATTGCCGCTGCTCATGCCATTGCATCTTTAGTTAATGATAATCAACTTTGTCCTGATTATATTATCCCCAATGCACTGGATAAAAGTGTTTCCAAATCTGTCGCAGAGGCAATTTATTCTATTGCTTAGTCAATATATAAATTTTAAATTTATTCTGAAAACATTTTTATAATTAACGCAATTTTTCATTTTCAGTTTACTTAAATAATTAGATTAATAATTTTATATGAAAGGAATTAAATATGTTCGTCAGAAGTTTAGGATTACCCGTAATTAATGCAAAGAGTAATATACAAAAAACAAATCAAATTCAAAATTCAGCACTAAGATTTAGTGCAAAATTGGATGAAGACATTCATGAAGTTTGCGTGAAAAGACTTAAAGAGCTTCAGACAAAAGGAAACAAAGAATTAACCCGTGATGAAAAAATTGAAGTTTTAAAAATAATCACATCTGAAATTAATTATGGAGTTGATGAATTACAGCTTACAGGATTCAATAAAAGAGGAGTAAAAGGTGAATTGAATTCTGCAAACTTTAGATTTAACTTTAAACAAACACATCTCTTCGATTGGTGTCATATAGAAATACAAGACTGTCCTCATTGTATTGCTTGTAAAAATGTAAAAGGGTATAGCTGTGTAGCTATTTATCTTGACGCTAATGAAGGCGCAACATTCAGAATTGGCAATGATGATATTATGTCAAATGCCAAAATGATAAAAGCTTATGAGGAATTATTAGCCGCTTTAGTAGGAGATTCAAAACTCCCTGACAATGAATTTGATATTAGAACACATATTAATCGTTCTTAATGAAGCTTTGTAAATTATTTCATCATAAATTAAGAAATTTACTATAATTAACCTATCTAAATAACCGAGTCTGCTCATGGCTGATGAAGATAAGCAGTTTGAGGCTTCTCAGCAAAAACTTCAAAGGGTAAGAAAAGAAGGACAGGTCATTAAAAGCAAAGACCTCTCTATTGCGTTGGGCTTGCTTGTAATGTTTATTTTTCTTTATCAGTTTGCGCCTTTTTTGTGGGAGCAAATGTCAAAACTATTTGTTATGGTTTATGAACAGATACCAAACAGATCAATAGAAAAAATCGGTTTTTTATATTTAATGCTGATAACATTACTGCCGGCTGTATTGATAATTGCTCCAATTTTGTTTGTTGCTTTTGTTGTCGGGTTTTTAGGGGACTTTATGCAAATCGGCCCCCTTGTTACAGGAACACCGTTAATTCCAAAATTAGAAAAACTCAATCCCGTTAAAGGGTTCAAAAATATTTTTTCTTTAAAATCTCTTTTTGAACTCGGAAAAAATATTATTAAAGTTGCTGTACTCGGCTTTGTCGGTTTTGTTGTTTTTAAAGCTCACATACCTGCAATATTGAGCTTGTGTGCTATGGAAAATACCTTTTCAATTCTTTATGAGTTCGGCAAACTCATTGTTGATTTTGTAATAAAAGCCGGAATGCTGTTTATTGTTATTGCGGGCGCTGATTATATGTTCAACAGGTGGAAATTCCTTAAAGATCAGAAAATGTCATTTAAAGAATTGAAAGACGAATACAAAAACACTGAAGGTGATCCGTACGTTAAAGCTGCACTCCGGCAAAGAAGAATGCAGATGCTTCAGCAAAGTATGCTTGAAGCAGTGCCGACAGCGGACTTCGTTGTTACCAATCCGGCTCACGTAGCCGTTGCGGTTAAATATGAAGCCGAGGAAATGAAAGCCCCCAGAGTCCTTGCAAAAGGAACAGAGCTGTTTGCCAAAAAGATTATAGAAATTGCAATGAAGCATAATGTCCCTGTTGTAGAAAATCCGCCTGTTGCAAGAGCTCTATATAGAATGGTTGAAATTAACAGAGAAATACCCCCCGAATTATATAAAGCAGTGGCAGAAATTCTCATGTTCGTATATAATTTGCGTGAGAAGTATAAAAATAATTCTCATACAAAAAATAGCGGATAGAGCAAAAGTAAGTATTGGAAGTGAAAGAACTGTTGAAGATTCAAGATTATATTGGAGTTGTCGAAAAAGTCGCACGTGTTGAGCAAAGACGAATTCCTTCTCACATGGTTGAAGTTGAAGAATTAATCAGCATAGGTATAATTGCCGTACAGGCATTATTTAAAAATAAAACGCCCGAACAAATGGAAAAATATAACGAAGCATACGTCGCTACCGCTGTAAGGTGGGCAATAAGAAACGAGCTTCGCAACAGATATAAATGGTATTCTTTAAAACACACAAAAACAGCTGATACGGATGAAGGAGAACCTGCTTCCGCTCAGGCAGGAGCAGACGGCGAAATAACAATAGACGTTTCGCCGGAAAAAGTCCGTGAAGCAATTTACGAAACCATTCTTTCCATTGACAGCATAGCTGAAGCAAGTGAAAATGACAGCCCGTTTGATTTTATAAAAGACGGTTCAGCTCTACCCGACGAAAGAATGGAAATTATAGAGCTTGGTAAAATCATTAAGGAAGCAATTTCTAAATTGCCTCCGAAAGAAAAGATTATTGTTGAGTATCGTTTTTACAGAAACCTGCAAATAAAAGATATTGCAGCTCATGTCGGGCTTTCGTCTTCGAGAGTAACCAGAATTATTCAGACTTCACTTAACTTTATCCGTGAGTATCTCAAAGAAAAAGAGCATTACGACTAGATTTTATAAGACAGTAAAAATATTAACCAATATCGATTGCATTTTCGCAAAATTCGTCAGTGACAAAACCTGCCTTATCTTGTGTGGCAAGCAATTTTTCGCGTAATTTAGTTCTTTCGTCGATATCTTCAATGTCTGTATCGAGATCCTTAATGCTTTTATCAATAAATTGCTGTACTGCCGATTTGAATGTTTTCATAAAATCTTCACCGAATTTTTTCCTTGCCTCTGTTAAAATCCAAGGTTGAATTAAATCTTTTCCGAATACCTTTTGAAGAATTTCATAATCCTGGTCAGGTGTGCCGTATGAAATAATTTGTGTATCAGTCAAATAAGACTTACTTCCTCCTGGACGAGAACCAGCCCAAATATTTGCTTCAATGCTTTTTTGAGAAAATTCTTCCCTTAATTGCTTTTCTAAAGATTTATGGCTATCACTGTTTTTTGACATTGTCTGTACTCTGTAAAGCCCGTTAAACGAAACGCTATTCATAAAAATTTCTCCGATTATTTCTTAACGTATAAAAACTGAACATGAAAAAAGTTGCTAAAATTTTAAGAATAATTAAAATAAATTGAACTTTAATTTTTGCCGTGAAATAATCATGTCAATAAATTCAAGAGGAATGCTGATTTGGGAAAATGTAAGCAAAGGCTTATGGCAAGAGCCCGAAATGATAAAAAACAGTTGAAAATTTCAAGAGAAGAAGCTATTGCTATTGTTTGCGATGAATTAAATCTTAATCCCTCAAGCTCATCAGCAAGAAAATTAATCTCACTCTTCGGATTATCGGCAGAAGAATTGTCAGAAGCCGGCATAAGCTACGAAATACTCAGATCAATGGACGGACTGTTATAATGCTTATCAGTTCAAATCCTGCATAAAAAGGACAGCTTTTACGGCTATTTCTTTTCTGGCATCATCATTTAAATTTTTCAGAAGTTCCGCAAAAATCCTTATAACTTCATCAAAGTCATACCATCTTCTTTTTTGGCTCTCTGAAGTAGCCGCATTAAAAACATCTTCGGACAGCATTTCATTATATGGAGGTTTATTAATAATTTCATCGACAAGGAAAATTGCCGTCTTTCTTTTATTAGAGTCGGATAGATTTTCGAACATGTGAAGAAATTTTGCAGTCAATTCGTCTTTTTCATACCACCTTAAATTTTGAATATTATTGTCAGACATTATTAAACTCCCTTAATTGCAAATTACTTAAAACAATACTACACTCTTTTTAAATAAGGGTAAAGAATTTAATGTTTTTAAAAATTAAAGATGTATATCGCTGAAATAATTATTAAATGGCTTGAAAAAAGAAAACAAACAAAACAAAAAATCACATCTGAAGAAACAGATTATGAAGATTTGAAATGTGAGCATTTATTTTTGCCCATAGACAGCTCAAGCACTCATCTGGCATGCAGCAAATGCGGCATTGTTATTAAAAACAACAATGGCATAAAATAATCACGATACTTTATTAAAACTTTCATTTTTAGGCTTTAAGAATGTTAATTTTGCAGCTATATAACTTAGAGAGCCCAATATAAAGCCAGCAAGAGCAGCTTTTTTACCTGACATAGCAAGCTCTTTAACAATTTTTTGATTTAACTTCACAATTTCTTCACTGCTGAACCCGTCGAGTGATTTCATCAACAGTTGTTTAGCTTCCGCTAAACCTTTTTCGTCTTTTGCAAGTTCGCCAAGATTTATTTTGAGAGCATTTTTTGCCTTTTCAATAATTTTTCCGTTTTCAATGTCAATATAACTCTGGAGATTATGGTCTCTTTTTCTTTCATTAAGTATATATAAAGCCCTGTGTTTGGCTCTCTCTAATTTTTGAGCAATTTCTTCTTCCGGCAAAGGATTTCCTTTTTTGTCGGTAATAAAGTTAGGTGTAGGTCTTCCGTCTTCACCGACTTTAATTTTATTTGCCCGATAGTCAGCATCCAATTCACCTGAGCTTATAGATTTAATTCTGTCTTCAAGACGTTTTTTTTCTGTTTCAAAGTTAAGCAATGCAGGCTTTTCACTCTCCAGATTAACACTTTTAAGGACATCCGTTATCTTGGCACGATTAACTTTATCTATGTTGCTACCGATACTTTCTATTAGCGCTTTCTTTTTTTGCGGGTCTTTTTGAATCTCTTCCTTTAATTTAATGTTTACTTCCTTAGGAGAAGTAACTTTATTGAAAATGCCAAAAGCTCCGCCGGTAATAAGCCCGGCAACTGAAGCAGCAAGCAGTGATATCGGGTTTTTCTTTTCAGCAGGCTTAATTTTGTTTTGTCTGTTGAAGCTGTCAGCACCACTGTTTGAAGAAAAGTTTGAATGTGACAATGCATGCCTTTTTCGGACATGATACGACCTTATCAAAATGGCAGCTTTATTTACTTCGGCATTATTCATTGAATTTTCGCTCCTAAATCGCCATTATGCCCCGAGATACACTAACTGCTATATATATAAAATAACAATTCCTGAAAAAAGTGCATAAAATTAGGTAAATATTAAAAAAGAGTTACAAATTTACTTATGAAGATGCTGAAAAATTCGATTTTTTTATACTCTCTATTTGGAACATAATTTACTCTATATTTCAGGAAGACATGATAAAAATTGT
>CAZEDP010000082.1:0-6790 GCA_964511035.1 uncultured Gammaproteobacteria bacterium | reverse complement strand
CAAGGGTGTGTTTGAGCGCGGCAGCGGGAGTTATACAAAAGGAAACGATGAGTTTTCTTTTGATAACTCATTCATGCCGAAGCGAGTTCGCCCGTTTGGATGCCGATAAATTTAAATCGTAGCAGACTAGCGGTATAGAAGCCGCAGTGGCGACTAGCCCTTTCTTTTACTCTATTTTCTTTGGGCTGGCAAAGAAAATGAGGGCGGGTTGAGGGTGCAACGCCTCTTATAGACCAAAAGTACCGATAAGAAGGTTTTTTTGGTTCACCATGTCGGGGAAATGCCCTCCTCGTGATGACGGTTTTAGTTTTTTTGAGGTTAATTAATGTTGGGCAGATCCTGAACATCAACGAATAGAGCTTTTTTGCATCGACGGATGCTTCAGGAAAGCATGAGAGGGTTGGAAATATGGTGCAAAATATCTTTTTTATTGGGTGTATTTAGCCTTTTTATGGGTGCGGTGCAACCTAAAATTGGGCGGATTTTGGTCAAAAAAGGTAAAAAACAGGATGCAAAATTGCAAAAAAACGCGCAAAAAGTATGCACAAAACACTATGTTGGGCGAGGTTTAGCGTATGTTTAGCGTGTTTTTTTGAGCGAAAAAAAGAAATAATTAGGTATAATTAGGTATTTTTTGAGTGGAAATATTGTGAGGTGGGGTATGGACAGTTGTTGGGTTTTTTGTCGGTGCTTTTTGCTTTGGTGGGTTTCAATCCACCTACTACTACTCTGCTTCGACTTAGCGGTATAACTATAATGCCGTGACTGGGCACGGCATTACAAGTCAATATTTGGAAATATTTTTACTTCTTATGATGAAGATATTTGCCGATGACGCATGTCAGATAAGCCGAATTCACAGGCTTATTAATAAACTCATCAGCCTTTATCCATTCTTTTTCATAATCCGTGCTTGCGTCAAAGCAGAACCCTGTTTTCCTGACTACATCCGAAACTAACAGTATCGGGACATCAGGATTTTTTTGTTTCAGATGATAGCACAGTGCAAATCCAGAATCGTTATTTTCAAGCATAACTTCACTCATAACAAGGTCAGGCTTTGCCGAATCGAACATTTCAAGGGCTTTTTGCGAATCCTCGGCAACAACAACCTCGTATTCGTTCTTTACAAGATTATCCGCAAGGGATTTTGTAAAATCTTCGTCATTATCTACAATTAATATTTTCTTTGCCATTTTTGCATCCTTTACTTTTAATTCCCTAAACTACACATTTGGTCTTGCTTTGTAATGAGTATGCAGATATCTGTGCGAAATGTCGCTTAGGGGCTTGTTAAAGAACTCTTTATAAAGCGTTTGCACATCAGGGTTATGGTGCGACTGTCTGAGCTTTTTATTTGCGTCAATAGCATAAATGCTCTTGAGCCTTGCCATAATTCTTGCCGTATCGGTATTTAAAGGCTGTCCGCCGCCTGCTATACATCCGCCCGGGCAGGTCATAACTTCGATGAAATGATAATCGGCTTCGCCTTTAATCATTTTATCCATAAGTTTTTTAGCCATACCAAGCGAATTAGCCACGGCAATTTTTACGTTCAGATCGCCTATCGGAACAGTTGCTTCTTTTAAGCCTTCAATTCCCCTTACCGCCGTAAAGTTAATGTCTTTAAGCTCTTCACCCGTGATAAGATAATACGCGCTTCTAAGAGCCGCTTCCATAACACCGCCGGAAGATGCGAATATATCTGCCGCACCGGTAGAAACGCCAAGAGGGCTGTCAAAATCAGTTTCTTCAAGATGAGCAAAGTCAATGCCGGATGTTTTGAGCATTTTTACAAGTTCTCTCGTGGTAAGAACCGCATCAACGTCGCACATGTCGTTCGAGCATAACTCGGGACGCTGTGCTTCGAACTTCTTAGCCGTACACGGCATTATCGAAACCACATATATATCTTCGGGGTTCAAGTTCATTTTCTTCGCATAGTAGCTTTTTACAACCGCTCCAAGCATTTCGTGAGGGGATTTGCAGGTTGACAGATTAGGAATAAGCTGAGGATAGAAATGCTCAACAAACTTAATCCAACCCGGTGAACAGGATGTCATAAGCGGAAGCGGTCCGCCTTTTTTAATTCTGTCAACAAGCTCG
This sequence comes from uncultured Gammaproteobacteria bacterium, assembly GCA_964511035.1. Lineage (GTDB taxonomy): Bacteria > Cyanobacteriota > Vampirovibrionia > Gastranaerophilales > CAZEDP01 > CAZEDP01. Next base: position 4,684 of record CAZEDP010000082.1, on the reverse strand, counting down.
CTTCCTTCTTCCATAATAGTTAAGTCGGCGGCAAGGTTTGTGTCAAAAACTTTGTCAAAACCGAGTTTTCTCAAGCCTGTCACCATTTTGCCGGTTGAAATTATGCCGGCTTCCATTCCCATTGCTTCGCCTATTGTTACCCTGATTGCAGGAGCAGTCTGAACAACAACAAACTTTTTGGGGTTGTGTATTGCTTCTTCTACTTTCTTAACAGAGCTTTTTTCTCTCAAAGCGCCGGTAGGACAAACCATTATACACTGTCCGCAGTTTATGCAGACGGTATCCTGAAGGCTTTTATTAAATGCCGGAGCAATTATCGTCTCGAATCCCCGCTTGGTAAAGTCAATAGCATTGACGCACTGGATTTCTTCGCAGACTTTTACGCATTTTCCGCAAAGTATGCATTTATCAGGGTCTCTCTCGATTGCCGAAGATGACAAATCTGGAAGATTATGTCTGATTTTGCCTTTAAATCTGATTTCTCTGATGCCGTATTCTTCAGCAAGGCTCTGAAGCTGACAGTTTCCGTTTCTGTCGCATTTTAAACAGTCCTGCGGATGATTTGCAAGAAGAAGCTCGATAATGGTCTTTCTTGCGTCAACAACACGCGGAGAATGTGTCTGAATTTTCATTCCTTCCGCTATTGGGAAAGCACAGGACGGAACAAGGTTTCTTGCGCCTTCGACTTCAACGACGCATATTCTGCATGCGCCGGTAACTGTGGCATTAGCCATGTAGCATAAAGTCGGGATGTTAATTCCTGCCGCCCTTGCCGCCTGAAGAACGGTACTGCCCTTTGCGGCAGAAATTTCCTGCCCGTTTATGGTTATTTTCACTTTTTCTAAAGTATTTGTTTCCATTTTTATATCCTTCCGAAATTGATTTTCTCTTAGTTAGCAGATATTGCGCTTACAGGACAATTTTGTCTGCATTGATCACATTTGACGCATTTTTCAGACACAATGTAGTGAGCTTTTTTAGGTTCACCGACAATCGCGCCGCTCGGGCATTTTCTCTTGCAAATGCCGCAGCCTATGCATTTTTCTGTGTCCACCGAATAGGTCATTAAGCTCTTACAGCTCTTTGCAGGGCATTTTCTCTCGAAAATATGCGCGTCATATTCGTCCCTGAAGTATTTGAGTGTGCTCAGAACAGGGTTTGGAGCCGTATTGCCAAGTCCGCAAAGAGAGGTGTCTCTGACGACTTCCGCAAGGTGCCTTAAATTGACAACTCCCTGAAATCTAAGCAGGTTTTCTTCGTCGGATAAGCTTTCTCTTGAAGAAGTTATCCTGTTGAGGATTTCATACATTCTCATTGTGCCTTCGCGGCATGGAATGCATTTTCCGCAGGATTCCTTTGTAATGAACTCCATAAAGTATTTCGCGACGTCAACCATGCAGGTGGTTTCGTCCATTACGACAAGACCGCCCGAGCCCATCATTGCGCCTACTTCTTTTAAGGATTCGTAGTCTATCTTGATATCAAGATGCTGTTCGGGAATACATCCGCCTGAAGGACCGCCTATCTGCACTGATTTGTATTTTTTATCGTTTGCGATGCCGCCGCCGATGTCAAAAATAATTTCTCTTAAGGTTATACCCATAGGTACTTCAACAAGACCGGTATTGTTAATTTTTCCGGTTAATGCAAAAACCTTTGTTCCCTTTGACTTTTCCGTTCCTACGCTTGCATACCATTCCGCGCCTTTTCTCATAATGCCCGGAACATTTGCAAGTGTTTCTACGTTATTGATTACTGTCGGACAGTCAAATAAACCTTTTATTGCCGGGAACGGTGGTCTTGGACGAGGCATGCCTCTTTTGCCTTCGATTGAAGCAATAAGAGCAGTTTCTTCGCCGCATACAAAAGCACCCGCGCCTTTTTTGATTTTTAAATCAAAATCAAATCCGCTGTTTAAAATGTTTTTGCCGAGAAGATTTTTTTCTTTAGCCACTTTTATTGAGTGTTCCAAACGCTCAATGGCAAGCGGATATTCTGCTCTGACGTAGATATAACCGTAACTTGCACCGATAGCGTAAGCGGCTATTGTCATGCCTTCTATTACCGAGAAAGGATCGCCTTCAAGAACGCTTCTGTCCATAAATGCGCCCGGATCGCCTTCATCGGCGTTGCATATCATGTATTTTTTCTCGCCGACGGCTTTATTGGCAAATTCCCATTTTGTACCAGTCGGGAAACCGCCGCCGCCTCTGCCTCTTAATCCTGATTTTTTCATTTCTTCAATGACTTCGACGGGAGTCATTTTGAAAACTTTTTTCAAGGCTTCGTAGCCTTCTGCCTTGATATATTCATCAATGGAAAGAGGATTTAAATGTCCGCAGTTTTTAAGAACGAGCCTTCTTTGCTTCTTAAAGAACGGCAGTTCGCTGACTTCCGGTATTGAAGGAAGTTTGTCAATATAAGTTTCCGTTGCATCAATGTATTTACCGATTAAAAGGTCGGATTCGAATTTTCCGTCAACAAAAACCGTTTTCAGGAGCGCCGAAACGTTTTCAGGAGTGACGTTACCGTAGGATACCTTCGGATAGGAAGGTTTTTTAATATCAACGATGACTTCCATCTGACAATAACCGACGCATCCGACGGGGATGACTTCGGCATTGATTTTTAACTCCTCAAGAGTTGCTTTAATTTTATCGTGAACAGCCTGAGCTCCGGCTGCTAATCCGCAGGTGCCCATGCCAACCAGTATTTTTATTGCGTCTGTCATAATTTATTCCTTCTATCTGTATTTTTAATTTATAAACTATTGTTTTTCGGCTTGCTGAACTTTTTTAAGCACTGCCTGTACTTCTTTCGGAGTTAATCTGCCGTAGAAAGTATCGTCAATTACCATAACAGGCGCAATTGAGCAGGCCCCTATGCAGGCAACTGTTTCTAAAGTAAAAAGCTTGTCTTTTGTCGTTTCGCCGGCTTTGATTCCGAGTTCGGCTTCAAGAGCGGCGAGAATTTGAGCGGAATTTTTAACATGGCAGGCTGTTCCTCTGCAAACTCTGATTACATGCTTGCCTATCGGGGTTAATCTGAACTGGTTATAAAATGTTGCGGTTCCGAAAACTTTGCTTGCAGGGATGTTTAAGTGTTCGGAGATTAATATAAGATTGTCTTCGCTTAAATAACCGTACTTTTCCTGTACATCCTGAAGCAAAGGTATTAAGTATTCTCTGCTTTGAGTTGGGAAGTTGCTGAAAATCTCTTTCAATTCCTCGGGAACCGGTCTCTCTGCCGCAAAATCTAAACCGCGGCAACAATTACAATTTGCCATCACGTACTCCATTTAACATAAATATGTAGCTTTTACTAAAAGTTTACCACAGACAAATTCTAATTTATCATAGAAACGGTCTAGTGCAAAAAGAAACACCTAACAAAGAAAAGCATATTTTGTGAATTGTTTGGAATAAAATATAATCATAATTGTATGGATTTTATTAACGGAACTGATTTTTTGAAAACTCGGCTTTTTAAAACTATAGAAAACTTTCACCAGTGCAGTCTGCTTGTAATAGGAGATATAATTCTCGACGAATACATCTGGGGCAAAGCTACGAGACTTTCGCCGGAAGCTCCCGTACCGGTTCTCGAAGTGGCAAGGTACAGCTACATACCCGGGGGCTGCGGTAATGTCGCCTCCAATATAAAAACCCTCGGCGGGGATGTTAAACTTGTTTCTGTTATCGGTGAAGATATTCATTCGGAAGTGTTGAAAGATACCCTCAATCAAAAAGGAATCGATACTTCGCTGTTAATCAAAGATAAAGACAGGTCAACCACCGTTAAAACAAGACTTATAGCTCATAACAACCAGCAGCTTGCCCGAGCAGACAGAGAAATTCGCTCTTCCATATCCTGTGAAACTGAACAGAGATTGCTCGATAAAGTTCTTTCCGTTATTGAAAAAGTTGATTTAGTGGTTCTATCCGATTATGCAAAGGGAGTTTTAACCACCGCAGTCTGTTCGAAAGTTATTGAAACTGCAAAAAACTACGGAAAGAGAGTTTTGATAGATCCCAAAGGACTTGAGTATTCAAAGTATTCCGGCTGCAGTGTAATTACTCCCAACAGACTTGAAGCCGAGATTGCGGTTAATTTGCCGAAAGATACAGATGCCGTAATGTTGGCGGAAAAACTCCGTTCAGTGATTGATGCTGAATACGTTGTAATTACCTTGGGCGAAGACGGCGTTTTATTATCTTCCGAAAATGATACGGAAATATTCCCGGCAGTTAATTCCGAAGTTTATGATGTTACGGGGGCGGGCGATTCTTTGATTTCCGCAATGGCTTTGGGAATGGCTTCGACAAACAGTGATATAAAAACATCAATTATTCTGGGCAATTATGCCGCGGGCGTTGCGGTCAGAAAAATCGGCACGACGGCAGTATCGGCAGAAGAATTGAAGAATTTAATCGATTATGATTTCAGAGTGAAAGAATCTGAAATCAGCCCCGCAGTATAAAGGATTTTTCAAATGGGTGAAGTTGTAACAGCAGAAAAACTTGTTGAAGTTTTAAAAAATTTAATAAAAAAAAATAAAAAAATAGTAACCACAAACGGCTGTTTTGATATACTTCATGTTGGGCATGTACGTTATCTTAAGCAGACAAAGGCTCTCGGGGATGTTTTAATAGTAGCTCTAAATACCGACAGGTCTGTTAAGGCT
>CAZEDP010000081.1:0-6939 GCA_964511035.1 uncultured Gammaproteobacteria bacterium | reverse complement strand
GCCGGGCGAAGGTTCTTTAATAACCGACGGCTTTGACAATGAGCCGCAGATTTTCGGGGCTTTGAAATCTTTTCCGAAAGATACCGAAAAATCCTTTTCTTTTGCACCAAAAGAGTTTGGAACAAAAGCTCTTCCGAAACCCGAGCCGCGGTTGGCAAAACTTCCCGTTTTCTCTCTGTCGAAAGAAGCACTTTTTACGGAACTCATAAGTGATTGAGGGATTTCACCCAAGAACCTGCTCGGAGTGTAATATTTGTAGTCGCCGTAAATTAGCCTTTTCTTGGCACAAGAAAGATAAAGCAGTTCTTTTGCCCTTGTAACGCCGACATACATAAGCCTTCTTTCTTCTTCCATTTCAAAAGAGCTGTTCAAGGCTCTTGCATGAGGAAAAATCCCTTCCTCTAATCCTGCAAGGAACACAACCGGGAACTCAAGCCCCTTTGCTGAATGCAGAGTCATAAGCGTAACGCTTTGAGATTCTTCTTCAAGATTATCAATGTCACTGACCAAAGACAATTGGGTTAAGAATTCGCCCAAATCTCCCTGCGATTCGCTGTTTTCGAAATCTCTCGCAACGCTAATGAATTCGCGAATGTTTTCAATCCTGCTTTTTGCCTCGTCTGTGCCTTCTTCGGCAAGTTCGTTTACATAGCCCGATTCTTCAATCAAACTTGAGATGAATTCGCTTAAATACATTTTTTCAAGATTTTCGGTCTGTTTTTTAATCAGTCTGACAAAATCCTTAACTGCGTTTATTGTTTTGGGACTGAATTCACTGTGGCTATCTATTTCTTCACAAATTGAAAACATAGAAAGTGAGTTTTGAAGAGATATTTCTTCTATTTTTTTAATACTGGTTGCGCCGATAGAGCGTCTGGGAACATTTATAATTCTCTTGAGGCTTTGTGAGTCGCTGTTGTTGTAGATTAATTTTAAATAAGAAATTAAATCCTTTATTTCTTTTCTCTCGTAGAATTTTACCCCGCCAATCATTGAATAAGGAATTCCGTTCCTTATTAAGGCTTCTTCTAATGCCCTGCTCTGCGCATTCGTCCTGTATAAAACCGCGCAGTCTCCGTAGGACTTTCCGTTTACGGATAATTCGCATATTTTTTTGACTATTATCGACGCTTCGTCAGATTCGCTGAAAGCCTCCAAAAGACAAATGGGGTCACCTTTTCCTTTGAAAGAATAAAGCTCCTTGCGGATTCTTTCGCGATTGTTGGAAATAATATAGTTTGCGGCATTTAAGATATTTTCGGTTGAGCGGTAGTTTTGCTCAAGCTTAATTATTTCGGCAGAAGAATAGTCCTTTTTGAAATTGAGAAGAATCCTGAAATCGGCTCCGCGCCAACTGTATATGGATTGGTCAATGTCGCCGACAACGCAAAGACTGCCTTTGGGATTTTCGGTATCTTCTTTTCCGTAAAAAGAATTTATCAGCTTGTATTGAGTCAGGTTTGTGTCCTGAAACTCGTCAACCAGAATGTGCTTGAAACGTGATTGGTATTTTGACAGAACTTCAGGGGATTTTGCCAGCAAATTGACCGTCATTAACAGCATATCGTCAAAATCAAGAGCATTATTATCCTTAAGAAGGTCTTCGTAAATTTTGAAAATCCGTGCAATTTTGTCGTTTCGATAATCAGATGCTTCTTTGGCAAAATCCAAAGCGCCATGCATTCTGTTTTTTGCCATACTGATAACGGACTGGACAACTTTAGGCTTGAGCGTTTTGTCATCAATACCCAAAATTTTTATCGCCTGTTTTATTAAGCTCAGGCTGTCATTTTGGTCATAAATTACATAGTTTTTAAATCTCTCTTTTTCGTTTGAGGATGGATAATTTTCTATATCCTGTCTGAGAATTTTGCCGCAAATACTGTGAAATGTGCCTACCCAAAGTTTTTTTGCGCTGTCTTCACCCAGAAGACCAACAAGCCTTGATTTCATCTCTTTCGCGGCTTTGTTGGTAAAAGTTACGGCTAAAATTTCATAGGGCGAAACGCCGTTTTTTATCAGGTAAGCTATTCTGTGCGTTAATACTTTGGTTTTTCCGCTGCCTGCACCCGCTAAAACCAATAATATGCCGTTTAGCTTCGTTACGGCCGACTGCTGGGGAGAATTAAGCTCATTTAAAACATTATTCATGAAGTACTTTATTAATTAGCCTCTTTAATGCTATTATTATATGACTTACCTTATAATAAAAATTTCCAAATAACAAAGGCAAAAGTGCCAATAATAAAAAATGTTAACATTGTGAAGAGTGAAAATCAGGCAGGGAATTAAGAATGTCCGACGAAATGGAAAAGCAGACAATAATGGTGCCCCTCGAAGATGAGGACGATGACTCGCCCGAGACCATGGACCAGTTGGCGCATGAGCTCGCTACAATTCAACAGACAGCTAAAAGAATTGCTATTATAGGCAGCCGAAATTTGCCTATAACACATCAGCAGATTATTGAAACTCTTACCTTTGCCCTTGCAACACAGGGAAATACTATTATTACCAGCGGAGGCTCCAGCGGGACAAATGCCGCGGCTATAAGAGGCACAATGAAAGCCGACCCTCAAAAATTAAAAGTCATTCTCCCGCAAACAATCGGTCAACAGCCTTCTGACGTTCAGGATCAGCTTATCGGAGTCCCGAACATTACAGAACATCCTGACAGGGCTATGATGACTCTTGCCGATGCCAGCAGAATTTGTAACAGAGAAATTATTGATGACTGCCAGCAGTTAATATGCTTCCTTTCTCACACCAGCGGAACCCTATACAAAGCAATAGCTTATGCTGAGGAATCGCACAAAGTCGTCACTGTTTTCTATTTGGATTAATTTTAAAACTAATTGTTTTTTGCATAATATTTAAGATTTGTAAAACTTCTTAAGCAAGATGTGCATATTTTTTTTAGTTTTCAGTTTTCATGCCGACAACATAATTAAGCAGTAAGAAGGGAGTTTCGGCATGGGCAAAAAAAGCCAGGATATTTCGGCATTTAAAAAAGATTTTAGTGTTAGCAAAAAAGCTTTTTCTCTATTTGAAATAATAGCTGTTTTGTTGGCGGTAAGCATTTCTATTGCTTCAGGCATGACTGTAATGTCCGTCAGGAAGGCTTCTGATGTTAAAATGGACCCAAACGGACAAAACTGCATACTTAAAGAAAACGGCAATCCGGCATCTTCTCCTTGCAGTGCGGTAATTACCGGCTGCATATCAGGCAATCAGGAAAGCTGCAATATTTTGATATCCTATGCTAATTCGTCAATCCCCCTGCAGGTTCAATATGCTTTAAATGCTCTAAAAGAGGCATGTCGCGGCGGCGGAACAAAAGCCTGCGATTATATTATTCAAAGCTGTTATGCAAACTCGTTGAAGTGCGATATTGCATCTACTGACGGAGATTTAAGATATTTTGCAACCTTGTTGACAACTGATACATCACAGGGAAGGGCATATACAGAAGAAAGATTGCTGAATTAATACAGGAACGGTTCGAAAAATATTTCCGATGAATTAAATATCGATTGTCCCGTACCTTGTAATAATGACACCTCTGACTATTACCGTACGGCTTGTTCCGTAATAAGAACAGTTAAAGGAAAGGGATATTGCTCAAAAATAAATGAAAATAATCCAAATCCTGCCCCTCCACCGCCTCCGCCGGCTGCACCGTCGGGGTTAAGCGCATCAGTCGGTTCTGCAACTTCCGTTAATCTTTCCTGGAATGATAACTCAAATAACGAAACCGGTTTTTATATCTATCAGTCAATTAACAGCACGTCAAGCTGGATAAAAGTAAAAACTGTCGGAGCAAATACTGTTTCAACAACCGTAGATTTAGGTTCAACACCTACCGGTGGGACTTATTATTACAAAATTAATGCTTATAACAGTTCATCAGGCTCATCCGGAGATTCAAACACTTCAAGTGTAACTGTTATAGGTTATCCTAATGCACCTTCCTCGGTCAGTTCTAGTTTCAATGGTTTACAAACAGTAACGTTGACATGGACGGATAATGCAGATAATGAATCCGGGTTTAAAGTCTGGCAAAACATAAACAGCGGCGGATGGACTTTGAAAAAAACCGTAGCAACTCCGAATACAACATCAACAACTGTTGATATCGGTTCCAACCCTGTTAACGGAACTTATCAATACTATATTCAGGCATATAACGCCAGCATGACTTCTGCAAATTCCAATACCACCAGTGTTGCCGTAGCTACCGTACCCGCAGTACCAACAGGTCTGTCAGTTCCGGCAACAACATATATTACGGCAACCACTCCGGTTACTTTAACATGGACGGATGCTTCACATAATGAAACCGGATTTAAGGTATACAGAAAGGTTTCCGCCGGCAGTTATGCACTGTTAACTACAACAGGCGCCGGGACAACAAGCTATACTAATAACCTCGGAGCATCTCCCGCCACGGGTTCATATTACTACAAGATAACAGCTGTTAATGCAAAAGGAGAATCCGCTTACAGTAATGAAGTAACAACAAACGTTATAATTCCGGCTCCCGCTGCTCCTTCAGGACTTTCCGCAACAAAATCCCAATCAACAAATTTCTACGCAAATTTAAGCTGGACAGACAATTCAAGTAATGAAACAGGATTCAAAATATTCCAAAACGGGGCACAAATTACAACCGTTGGCGCAAATGTTACCACTGCCCAAATTAACCTCGGAACTTATCCCGCAGCGGGAACTTATACATATATCGTAAAAGCATACAACGCGCTTGCGGATTCCGGCGCTTCCAACAGTGCTTCAATATCAATTTCAGCACCTGAGAGCTGTATTAACGGATGCGATCAGGGTAATTCTTCTGCATGCACAACTTGTACAAACAACAATTATAACAAGAGCTGTTTGCAAATTTACAACCAGCTGCCCGGTTCAACAGGTTGGCATGTTATAAACGCAAAAGGAACTACAACATCTGTATATTGCGACAATACCGTCGGTGACGGCGGTTGGACACTTCTTGCATATTCAGGTTCAACTCTTGCATCCATGAGCTATTGGGGCGCTACTTCATCATTCGCTTCTATTTTTTACACAGATGCGACAAAAGGAGTCGGCTGGCAGGCTCAAAACGGTACATGGTACTATTGGAATGTATCAACAGCACCTAATATGACATTTAACAGTGTTAAAATGACCATTTCCGGCCAATATGCTAACGGAGCAATCGGCGGTTATTTTGCTATAAAAAACGTAAATGACTCAGGAACACTGAAGTTATACTTCCTTGATTTCTCAAACACCGATTCTAAAGGTCAGTCATTACAAAAAGACGGCTCTTGGATATACGGCAGTACTTCAATGGGAGTACAGCGCAATGAAGTTAACTATCCTCTCAGATGGGACGGCGGATGGGGACCGTCATCATTTAGTCTGAAAATATGCGGTGCTCCGTACCCGAACATAGGCGCAAACAGGCGTTATTTTAACTGGTTCTATGTCAGATAAACAATCCAACAAAATAAAAAAGCCCTTGAATTCATCAGGGGCTTTTTTATTTAAAAAAGTCAGATTTTCCTTTTTATCTTCACTGTAATAAAATTAAAAGGGTGCAAGTTTAATAGCGGTTAAGGATAACTGAAATAATGATAGATTTACTGTTAAAAATATTCGGAGACCCCAGCGAAAGAAAAATAAAGAAAATTCAGCCCGTAGTTGATTATATAAATTCAATTGAGCCTGAAATCAATAAATTAAGTGATGAAGAACTTAGAGCAAAGACTTTTGACTTCAAAAACAGGCTCGACACAAGAAGAAAATCATCCAACAAAGACAGGGACAGAGAACTTGAACAGGAAGTACTCGAAAGCATTCTTCCTGAAGCGTTTGCTGTTGCAAGAGAAGCCGGAAAAAGAACTCTTAACATGCGCCACTTTGATGTTCAGCTCATCGGCGGTATGATGCTTCATCAGGGACAAATTGCCGAAATGAGAACCGGCGAAGGAAAAACTCTTGTTGCAACGCTCCCGGCTTATCTAAATGCTCTGGCAGGAAAAGGGGTACATATAGTAACCGTTAACGATTATTTGGCAAAGCGTGACAGTGAATGGATGGGCAAAATTTACTCTTTCCTTGGCTTAGAAGTGGGGCTTGTGCTTTCCGGACGTTCTTTTAACGCCTACACGGACAAAAAGAAGGCTTATGCGGCTGATATTACTTACGGTACAAATAACGAGTTCGGGTTTGACTACCTGAGAGACAACATGGCGGGAAGTCTGGAACAGTGCGTTCAGCGTCCTTACTATTATGCAATAGTTGACGAAGTTGACAGCATACTTATAGACGAGGCAAGAACTCCTCTTATTATCAGCGGAATGCTCGAAAAGTCCGCCGAAACTTATAAAATAATGGCAAAAATAGCGCCGGTTTTACAAATAGATATTGACTACACAGTTGAAGAAAAAAATAAAAACGTCATTCTGAACGAGGAAGGCATTGATAAAGCTCAGGAACTGCTAGGAGTACAAGACTTATTTGACCCTTCAACACAGCTTGCACACCATTTGCTTCAGGCATTAAAAGCAAAAGAGCTTTATAAAAGAGATGTTGATTATGTTGTTAAAAACGGTGAAGTTGTTATTGTTGACGAATTTACAGGCAGGCTTATGGACGGCAGACGCTGGTCAGACGGTTTGCATCAGGCGGTTGAGGCAAAGGAAGGCGTTCAGATACAGGATGAAACGCAGACTCTTGCAAGCATAACATTCCAGAATCTTTTCAGACTTTATCCCAAGCTTGCCGGTATGACCGGTACCGCTTTAACCGAGGAAGCCGAGTTCGGCAAGATTTATAACCTGCCCGTTGCGGTTATTCCTACAAACAAAAAAGATGTCAGAGATGATTATCCCGATGTAATTTATAAAACCGAAAAACAAAAATATCTCTCCGTTG
>CAZEDP010000080.1:4777-7000 GCA_964511035.1 uncultured Gammaproteobacteria bacterium | reverse complement strand
AGGGCGGGTAAAGGGCGCAACGCCTTTATAGACGATAAAGTACCGATGAAAGGGGTGTTTTGAGATCACCACGTCGGGCAAATGCCCTCCTCGTGATGACGATTTAGAGTTTTATGCGGCTATACATAATTGGGCAGACCCTGAACATAAGCGAATATAACTATTTAGCATCGAAGGACGCTTCAGGGATGCAGTGAGGGAAGACAGAGGGGCAACGACCTTGCGATGCCGTATCAAGTACGGCATGACGGGGTAAATAGGAATGGGATCGCCGCAAACGGCTTTGCCGTTTTCGCGATGACGACTCTACGCCGGGTGTCAGATGAAAAAGTCATGCGGGGTTTATGGCTCGCAAGATGATATTATATTATTTCTGCAATCTTGTTGTTCTCATCAACAAGAACAACCTTCGGCTTGTGTTTGTCGGCTTCTTCGGAAGTCATCATTGCGTAAGCAACAATTATCACTTTGTCGCCGATTTGAGCTTTTCTTGCGCACGCGCCGTTAAGACAGATTTCGCCGCTGTCTTTTTTGCCGTTTATTATATATGTGGAAAATCTTTCGCCGTTGCTGATATTTAGTACGTCAACTTTCTGGTTTTCTCTTAAATCCGCCGCTTCAACCAGAGAAGAATCTACCGTAATAGAGCCCGTGTATTCAAGGTTGGTTTCGGTGACAGTGGCTCTGTGAATTTTATTTAAAAGCATTTCGATGAACATTTTTGCCTCAAAGTCTGAATCTTTTATCAGTGTTTATAATATTATAATTGAAAGTAAATTTCAAAGGCACGATAGGCTAAAATTGAATAACAAAGATTTATTTAACTTTGAACTTATAAAAACCTGCCCAGACACAAGTGCGAGGGCGGGGGTTTTCAGCACACCGCACGGAATAATTCATACACCGGTTTTTATGCCTGTGGGAACTAATTCTGCCGTTAAGATGATGACAAATCATCATCTTGAAGAAACAAACGCCGAAATTATACTGTCAAACTCTTATCATTTGTTTCTTAGACCGGGGCATAAGCTGATTAAAAAAGCAGGCGGTCTGCATAAGTGGATGAACTGGAATAAACCGATTTTGACCGATTCGGGCGGATTTCAGGTCTTTTCTCTGGCGGATTTACGAAATATAAGCGATGAAGGGGTTTATTTTAAAGACACTAAAGACGGAAGCACTCACTTTATCAATCCCGAAATATCGATGGAAATTCAAAATGACCTTGGAGCCGATATAATCATGGCGTTTGATGAATGCGCACCTTATCCGTGCACTTATGAACAGGCAAAAGAAGCAATGGAAAGAACGCATCGATGGCTTCACAGATGCTTTGAAAGCCATAAAAATCCGAATCAGGCATTGTTTCCGATTGTTCAGGGAAGTGTTTATGATGATTTGAGAGCAGAAAGCGCGAAATATATCGCGGGCTTTGATGCTTACGGATATGCAATAGGAGGCGTAAGCGTCGGAGAACCGACGGATTTGAAAAACAGGGCGGTTGAAATTGCAGTCCCCTATTTGCCCGAAAACAAGCCGCGTTACCTTATGGGTGTCGGGACTCCTGAAGACCTTTTGGAAGGGGTTAAAAGAGGGATAGACATGTTTGACTGCGTAATGCCTACCAGAATTGCAAGGCATGGCAGTTTTTTCACCCCGAACGGAAGGGGGATTATAAAAAATAAAGAATACGAAGAAGATTTTTCCCCTCTGGTTGAAGGCTGTTCCTGCTATACCTGCCAAAACCATACAAAAGCTTATATAAGGCATCTGTACAGAGTTAAAGAAGCAACCGCGGCGATTTTGCTGTCTATTCATAATATTCATTATCTGGTCAATCTTATGCAGGACACCCGAAAGGCAATTTTAGACGGGCGGTTTGAAGAGTTTTATCAGGAAACGTTTAAAAAAATTTCGTTTTAATATTTTGTTTAAAGATAATTGTTGAACCCCAAACTAAAGTTTGATTTTTCTTAAATTATCATTGTTTAAAAAATTTTAACTAAAAAACTTGCTATGAAATTATTTTCATGGTTTTTTATTATATAAAGCATGATTTTATGGCTTGTTTAATGAATTATTAATCAATTCATAAAAGTATTGACAGTAAGTCATGTGCTTACTATGATAAGAATTCGCATGCTTGATGTGCCGGTGTAGCTCAACGGCAGAGCAACGGTTTTGTAAACCGTAGGTTGCGGGTTCGAGTCCCATCATCGGCTT
>CAZEDP010000080.1:0-4767 GCA_964511035.1 uncultured Gammaproteobacteria bacterium | reverse complement strand
GGGGCGGACTGTAAATCCGCTGGCGCACGCCTACGTTGGTTCAAATCCAACCCTGCCCAATCCTTTTTTGCCCATGTGGCGCAGGGGTAGCGCATCCCCTTGGTAAGGGGAAGGCCACGAGTTCAAATCTCGTCATGGGCTGACAAAAAAACCACAGCTTAGAAAAATTAAGAGCTATATTTAATAATGTAGATACCAAAAAAAGGAGAAGTCAAAATGGCTCGAGCAAAATATGAAAGAACGAAACCCCACGTCAATGTAGGTACTATCGGTCACGTTGACCACGGTAAAACTACACTTACAGCTGCAATCACTTTTGCGCTTGCAGCAGGCGGAGAAGGTAAAGCGGAAGCTAAAGCATTCGATCAAATCGATGCAGCTCCGGAGGAGAAGGCTAGAGGTATAACCATCTCTACAGCTCACGTTGAATACGAAACAGTCGCAAGACACTATGCGCACGTTGACTGCCCGGGACACGCCGACTATGTTAAAAACATGATTACGGGTGCCGCTCAGATGGACGGTGCTATCATCGTTATATCAGCTGCTGACGGTCCTATGCCCCAAACAAGAGAACACATCCTTTTGGCACGTCAGGTCGGCGTACCTAAGCTTGTTGTTTTCCTTAACAAAATTGATATGGTTGACGATCCTGAATTATTGGATTTAGTTGAATTAGAATCAAGAGAATTATTAAGCCAGTATGAATTTGACGGCGACAATATTCCGTTTGTACGCGGCAGCGCATTAAAAGCTCTCGAAGCTTTAACTGCAAACCCGACGCTTAAACGCGGCGAAGACAAATGGGTAGACGGTATGTGGGAACTTATGGACGCTGTTGACAGCTACATTCCTACACCTGAAAGAGCTACAGATCTTCCGTTCTTAATGCCGGTTGAAGACGTATTTTCAATCACAGGCAGAGGAACGGTTGCTACCGGCAGAGTAGAGAGAGGTAAAGTTAAGGTTGGCGAAGAAATCGAAATTATCGGTTTCAAACCTACAAAGAAAACCGTTGTTACAGGCGTTGAAATGTTCAGAAAAATGCTTGACGAAGGTATGGCAGGCGACAATATCGGAGCGCTTCTCAGAGGCGTATCAAAAGATGAAATCGAAAGAGGTCAGGTACTTGCTAAACCGGGTTCAATCAAACCTCATACAAAATTCAACGCTAACGTATACGTTCTGACAAAAGAAGAAGGCGGAAGACATACACCATTCTTCCCCGGCTACAGACCTCAGTTCTATATCAGAACAACTGACGTTACCGGTTCAATCAAATTCCCGGAAGGCACAGAAATGGTTATGCCGGGTGATAACATCGTTATGGATGTTGAACTTATAGCTCCGGTTGCTATCGAACCAGGTATGAGATTCGCTATCAGAGAAGGCGGACGTACCGTAGGCGCCGGCGTTGTAGACAAAATCTCAGAATAATAAGTTACTAAATTAAAACATGGAAGGTCTTAATTGGAAGTGGAATTATGGGTACTAAAACAAAAAAACATCGCATAAGAGTTTGCTTAAAAGCATACGATCATAAATTAATCGATTACTCGGCAGATAAAATTGTTGAAACTGCCAAAAGAACTGATGCAAAAGTTGCAGGACCCATCCCACTTCCAACAAGACGCCGTATTTACTGCGTTTTAAGATCTCCCCACCTTCATAAAAAATCAAGAGAACACTTCGAAAGAAGAATACATAAGAGAATAATCGATATTCTCGATCCGACAAGACAAACAACAGAAGAGCTGAGCAGATTAGATTTACCTGCGGGAGTAGATATAGAAGTAAAACTCTAATTCGCAAAACTGAATATCATATTCATATTGAATGTGATCTACGAAAGCTCTTAAACGTAGCGCTCACAAAAGAGAGGTAAAGAAAGTGACCTTAAGTACATTAGGCGTAATTGGCGAAAAATTAGGAATGACTCAAATCTATAATGAAGACGGTATAGTCATTCCCGTTACAGTTTTAAAGGTTGAGCCTTTAACCGTAACCCAAATAAAAACTTTAGAAAATGACGGATACAATGCAATACAGGTCGGTGTTAATCCTGATAAGGATAAATATTTAACCCGCCCTGAATTAATGCATTTACAAAAAAATAAACTTCCCTCATTCAGACACTTACAGGAATTCAGAGTTGATGACGTAAGCAGCTTTGAGATAGGTCAAAAAATTGATTTATCGGTTCTTCAAAAAGGACAAAAAGTTGACGTAAGCGGCCGTTCCATCGGTAAAGGTTTTCAGGGAACGGTAAAAAGATATAATGCCGGCAGAGGACCTATGGCTCACGGTTCCAAGTTCCACAGAAGCATGGGTTCCATAGGCGCAGGTACAACTCCTTCGAGAGTTTACAAAGGCGTGCATATGCCGGGTAATATGGGAAATGAAAATGTAACCGTAAAGAAACTTACGGTTGCAATGATTGACGTTGAAAAAAATCTCTTACTAATAAAAGGTTCGGTACCGGGTCCGGAAGGTAAACTCGTCACCGTTAAGCCTTCAATAACAAAATGGAATAAATAAAAATACACATATATATGTATGTGTAGATTCTTGAGGAAAATAAATTATGTCAAAACAAATTGAAGTTCACAGCAGCAACGGAGCTAACATAGGACAAATAGATCTGAATGATAATGTATTCGGCATCGAACCGAACATACATGTTATGCATCTTGCTTTAAAAAGACAGCTTTCTAATGCAAGGGCAGGAACAGCTTCGACAAAAACTCGCGCTGAAGTCAGGGGCGGCGGTAAAAAACCCTGGAGACAAAAAGGAACAGGGCGCGCAAGAGCCGGAAGTTCCAGAAGCCCGTTATTCAGAGGCGGCGGTATAATCTTCGGACCAAAACCGAGAGATTATTCTATCTCAATGCCGCAAAAAGCCCGCAGATTGGCTTTAAGATCGGCTTTGTCAGCAAGATGTGAAGATATCACACTGATTAAGGATTTTTCAGCACTGACAGAACCCAAAACAAAAGATTTTGTCAAAATTCTCGACAGTTTAAAACTCGAAGGCAAAATTCTTGTTATTGCTCAAACTAAAACACCGGAAAATCAGTACCTTGATTTGGCAGCACGCAATGTGCCGTATGTAAGACTGATTTTGCCTTCAAATATTAATGTCAAGGATATTCTTGAAGCAGATAAGATTTTAGTTACCGAATCTGCTCTGAATGAAATAACTGAGAGGTTAACGCAAAAATGAGCAAGTATAAATCTCAGTCAGAAAGACTGTACGACGTAATAAAAAAACCGCTGGTCACAGAAAAAAGCCACAGTGTAACTGCTTTGAATAAATATACCTTCGAAGTAGTTAAAGATGCCAATAAAACTGAAATCAAAAATGCCGTGGAAGCATGCTTTCCGGGCAGAAAAGTTAAAAGCGTCAGAACAATTTATATGCCGAGCCATCAAAAAAGAGTTGGAAAAACCATCGGCAGAACTCAATCAAGTAAAAAAGCAATCGTAACAATTGAGGGCGAACCTCTTAGCGAATTAACGGGAGCATAAATATGGGAACTCGTAAGTTAAACCCCACAACTCCGGGCAGAAGATTAATGATGGTAAATGATTTTTCGGATATTACCACCGATAAACCATATAAGCCGTTATTGAAAAAATTAAAAAGACACGCCGGCAGAAACAACATGGGTAGAATAACCTGCCAACACAAAGGTTGTGGACATAAACAAACATACAGAATAATTGATTTTAAACGCAACAAAACAGGAATTTTTGCAACAGTAAATACTGTTGAATATGATCCCAACAGAAATGTAAGAATTTCTCTAGTTACTTATCAAGACGGAGAAAAAAGATACATTCTTACTCCTTGCGATTTAAAAGTAGGGGACAAGATTCAGAGCGGTCCCGAAAGTGAAATAAAAGTCGGAAATGCATTGCCGCTTAGCCATATTCCACTTGGTACACTCGTTCATAATGTGGAAATGGTACCCGGAAAAGGCGGACAGCTTGTTAGAAGCGCGGGCGCTTCAGCTCAGGTTATGGCAAAAGAAGGCGATTATGTCACACTTAAACTGCCAAGTTCAGAAATGCGTATGGTTCATAAAAACTGCTATGCAACAGTCGGAGTTTTGGGAAACCTTGACTCAAAGAACATTAATATCGGTAAAGCCGGACGTAAAAGATGGATGGGTGTTAAACCAACCGTCAGAGGCGTTGTAAAGAACCCGATAGACCATCCGCACGGCGGCGGAGAAGGTAAATCGCCAATAGGCGGTCAACCGCAGACACCTTGGGGTAAGCCTGCACTTGGTTACAAAACCAGACGTTCGAAAAAATCTGACAGTTACATTGTCAGAAGGCGCAAATAAGGAGAGTTTGATAAAATGGCTCGTTCACTAAAAAAAGGTCCTTTTGTACAGGAGTCGCTCCTGAACAAAATTGAAAAAATGAATGCATCAGGTGACAAAAAAGTTTTAAAAACTTGGTCCAGAGCATCAATGATTACTCCTGCAATGTTAGGACACACAATTGCAGTGCATAACGGCAAAACACATGTTCCGGTTTATATAACAGAACAAATGATTGGTCACAGATTGGGTGAATTTTCACCTACCAGGTTCTTCCGTGGTCATGCGGGTTCCGATAAAACTGCAAAAAGGAAGTAGATATTATGGAAGCAAAGTCAAAGCAAAAATTCATCAGAATGCCTGCCAGAAAAATGCGCAGGGTGATAAATGAAATAAGAGGCAAAAATGCAGCCGAAGCATTAACTGTTTTAAAGTT